>NZ_JAJAFZ010000065.1:0-24509 GCF_025384895.1 Photorhabdus kayaii | reverse complement strand
ATATCCCACTGTTTCCTGATCATTGGATGGAATATCAATTAAAAACATATGCCCAAATCGATGATCATTAACCAATGCAACATAATTTTTTGCACTACTGAGTTGATCAACTCTTTCAGAAAATTCATTGCCATCTATTTTTCCTGCCTGAGCCACTTTTACTGGATCAATAGCATATTCCCCTTCAATCATTAACTTAAATATATTTTGGGCAGATAAACCACAAACTGGCTCAGTAGGATCATAAGGATTTACCCCAACGATTTCTTGATAGATTTCAATGCCACCTAACTCAGAAACAGTTTCATCAATCGCCTTAAATATAGCGACTAAATCTCTATCAACGATTTTATTTTGCCAATTATCATTCCAGAGTAATTTATTTCCTTTTAGATCATTATGTAATACAATAATATCATCTATCAATTCTACGGAACTCAGATTATGCTTTTTTAGTTTTAATATATCCTTGGACTCCGACAAGCAGATTGAAGGTGCTATTTCCAGATGATCATCCGTTGTTATATTTTCAGGTGTTTTATCTTTTTTGGCGCGAGTTTCTTGTCATTTTATTATGAGTAATTAATTAGATGATGGTTTTTTCACTCCAATTAATGCATCAGAATTTTCTTTAGCAACAATAATACCTATACCATTTACCTTAACGACCGCTTTATGACTTTTTACCCATGTTGAAAGAATCTCTTTTATCTTAGATAAATAAGTTAAACAAGTAATACCCGAAACCTCAAGAATAATTTTTTCATTTTCTTGATTATCATTATTGCCTGTGACAGATATGTCCAGTTTAATCGTTAACTTCACTTTAGCCAACGCAAAACGCACATCTTCTGTTCCCCCCAAATCAGTACATAATTTTTCTAATAACGCCTGACTTATTTGTGAGCTAACCGGATTCAATTTTTGATCCACAGAATGAGAAATTTCCATAACTGTCTCTATTGTATTAGTAATATCTTGAAGTTTTACCGGTGCGGTAATGGAATATAATAAGGAAAGACGTGGGCGATTGCCAAGCGCCTGCCAAAAATTACCTAAGCTATTTAAATTTTCCTGTGGTGGAATGACTTTGGTGTAAGCACCAGGAATTTTAGGTAATTGACGATGATTAATCAATGCATTCAAAACAGATGTCATTATTTTTGCCGCCTGATTATCAGGTTGGCTATCAGGACTGCTACCATCAACTGATGGTTTGTTCGAATGCCAGTAAGTAATTAAATAATTATAATTAATATTTACCCATCCCGGTAACAATAAATTAGTCACAGGATTATAACGCTTTGGTTCAGCAGAGCGTAATTGCAAATCTTCATGTACATCATAAAGAAATACACTGATTGTCGGTTTAGATGGAATTGAATCTATATCTGGCAAATCAAAACGAATATCAACATTATTTAAATATCGAGATAAAACATCTTTTAATGCGTTATTAACTTCGACAATAGCATTATTAGGCTCAATAATATCTTTCATATCGACTCCAAATTTGATCAGTATTTAAAAAATCAGTCTACCCGTCTTATTTAATTCGAGGGTAACGGCTCGTTCTATATGTTGATTATCAATTTTTTCACTATTATTGTCCGCGGCTAATATTGATGCCAATAAGGCAATATTTCTGATATTAGCCCCCGTCAAATCAGACCGTTTAGCCAAATGTGCAAAATCAATTTCGTCGGATAATTTCAGTTGTTCAGGCCAAATAGTTTGCCACATTCTTTTACGTAATAGTTCGTCAGGATAAGTAAAATGGGTAATAAAGGTAAAACGACGATTAAAAGCGCTATCCAAATGACTACGATTATTGGTGGCTAAAATTACCAATCCCGGATAATCCTCTAATCGTTGTAATAGATAAGAAACTTCAATATTGGCATGTCTATCTTGAGCATCTTTGGTTTCACTGCGCTTGCCAAATAGTGCGTCGGCTTCATCAAAAAACAGCACCCCAGAATCCGTCTCAGCCAAATCGAAAATGCGGGCGATATTTTTTTCCGTTTCACCAATGTATTTATTCACAACGGTAGAAAGATCAACTTTAATCAAATCAACACCAAGATGCCCGGCAATCACTTCTGCGGCCATTGTTTTGCCCGTACCCGATTCACCGTGAAATAGTGCACTAATACCAGTACCATAGCCTATTTTCTCCTGAAAACCAGCACTCAAAATCTGGTCACGATAATTAATTGCCGCGATAATTTCTTTTAATTGTTGAGCTAATTCATCAGAAATCACTAAATCATCAAAATTACGTGTTGGTGTTATTCGTTTAGCCAGCTTGCCTAAGTTCTGTTGAGCGCGAAAACTTAACGCCTTACGTAAATCTATTTCTTCTAACTGCTCCTCTGGTTGTCGGAGTATTTGGTATTGATAAGCTTCTTTAAGAATTAACGGCAATGTTTCTGCGGTAAATGAGAAACGCTGACACAATTGAATAATATTAATTCTTTGAGCGGTATTATCCGGTAAACATTCTTTTAACATAGATTCTTTATCCACCAGCGTAGCTACCGGCATCTCTATTTGCACCATTGGCAGATGTTTAATCCATACTAATGCGTCTCCCGGCTCTACTAAACAAACCACCCGTAATCTTGGTTGATTTAATAAAACGAATAATACGTTATTCAATATTTTCTTTTCCTCTGCGAGCAAAGAAAAATTGCGAATTAATAAACAAGCATTATGTAAACGTGTTTCTCTCACTGCATCTGCTAGCAAACTAGCTATTACAGTTGAGTTTTCTTCCTCTGGTAATCGAGCTAAATCCAAGATTAAAGTGTTAATTCTGTGAAACGCCATAATATTGCCGACCGCTAATTCTCTGGCACTATGCTGTTTTCCTCTAAGTATCACCAGCGGGCGAATCTCATCAGTTTCATTCAATAATATCTTTTCAAGTGAATGACAAAGGGTTGGTGGATACCAAAGGTGCGAAACAGGAGAATGCCAATAAGCACAAGTTATTAGGGACGGCAAAATTACCCGTTGGCCTGATAAAAAATGCCAGACAGCGCTGTGAGTTAAAAATTGCGTTTGAAGCCAAATAGGCTCCTCGTAATTATTGAGTCGCAATAATTGATTACTAATTAACGGTGTTTGTGGCAAAAAACTGTTTCGCAGTAATTGCCTATCACTTTGGCATTGGCTAAATAATTCAATTACTAAAGCAAAACTAGGCCATTGCTTTTTACTGTTACCGTGCAGAGCAGCAAATAATGCATGATAACGGCTGTCAAAATGTGGCAATAAACCTAATAATAAGGCATCACGCTCAAATTCCGTCAGTTCAAAACGTTCAACCAATAAAGACAATTCATCAATGGATGGGTTTTCTTCAATTTCAGGCAGGTTAATAATATCATCCTGTTTAATTATCCAATGCGGAATACCTAATGGTGTTGCTAAATGTTGTCTTATTTCATCCTCAGTCAGTAAAAAACTCTCCGGTAAGGAGTCATATTTATCTCTATTCTGATAATAGTAATGTTGTAATTGCAGATCGATACGTTCCAGATGGGGATAAATCCAACGTAATTCAGCCATCATATATACCCTATTGATTTCAAGATGGATCGCGACGGCAAGGGAAAGAGTTCATATAAACCTTTTAAATGTTTTGCCAGTCAATTCGTAAAGGAAGATTTAGCCAGGGAAGTTTGGCGATATTTAACGGCCACGGCCAGTCGGCTAATAGCACATCAAATGGCTGATACTGTACCGTGATTTTAATTTCCAGTTCATTTATCAACAATTCACCCGGCCGCTGTAAAAATAGTTGACGGATATCATTACGACTCAGTTTTTTCCAGCCCGGAAGTTGAGTAATAATCACATCTAACCATTGTTCTATTATCAACTGTTTTTCTGGTTCAACAGGGATTGATTGTGTCTCTTCATCAATCATTAACCCACACAGAACGTTATTCAATATTTTTCTCTCTACTTGCGTCTCTTCACTCCCCCAAATAAGATAATCCAGAGAATCAATCGCCCTAAATTGAGCTTGATGATGGATAAAATTTTTCTCTTCAAGTAGACCCAGATGATTAAATAATGCGGGTAACATCGGCCATAGAATCAATATTCCAGCATTACTGACTTGATATAGCGGTAATAAACCCGGCTCAGAACATGGTCTATTAATTACTCGACGTTGGCTACCATTATTGTCTTTAACGCACACGTTATCTGGTGTTAATAATATTGGCTGATCTTGCAAAATTAATTTTTGATTTGCATTATTTGGAATAAAGCGTTGTGACAGATCGCGATATTCCTCAACAGGAAGATGTTTTTTACACATTTGCCAAACAGGAGCTAATTGCCACAGCGGTGCTAACCAAGCCAAACCTACATTGTTATATAACGCTGGATGTTGCAATAGCTGGAGAATATTTTCTGTTTTAATTTCCCCCTTCTGAATTGCTGCCGCTATTAATGAAAGCTGATGATGATTTAATGGCGGTAAAGTTTTCTGAGTCTCCGTCGCTAATCTCTGTAATAACTCAGTCAACAAAGAATTAACTGCGACTGTTTGTTGTAAAGTGTGTTCCCTAATAATCTGATCTTCACAGCTAAAGCGATTAACTAAATCTTCATATTCCTGAATCGAGAGGTGTTTTTTGCACAGTTTTGGAATCCATTCTATTTGCCAAAGCAGCTTCAACCATGCATTTAATAAGGCACTTTCAGCGACTATATTTTGGCGAAATAATGTAATAATAGACACAATATCAAGCATACTGTTATCACGTTCAGCCATGATATATGACATCACTTTCATATCTGGTTTAGGTATTTCCTGCGTATTATGTCGCTGTATATATCCCAAGGCATTCAATACCAATTGCCAAGAAGAAATTATCTTTCCTTGATGCTGAGATTTATCTATATCCTCCAACAATTTGTGATTAATCGCAGTTAATAAAGCAGGTTGACTGATAGCTAAAAGTCGCTGTAAACCATGCTCAGATAAGCAACTTTTTGCCAAAAATAATGTTAATTTGCTCTCCATTCGCATTAATTGGTTAATTAAAACTTTAATATTAACGTCAATGTTTCTGTTATCTGCTATTACTTTTTCAGGATTTAATTTAACCTCTTTTTGATATAAATACTGGATAAATTCCTCAATATCAGATAAATCATTACTATGTAATAAAGAGGATTTACCGGTATTCTGGGGTATTATTGAATTTTCCGAAGTGGTTTTTTCCTTATTATTTTCCCGATATTGACCCAATGCTTTATTTAGCTCAGTATTAAGTCGAATAGGAAACAGAGAATTAAAATTATTTGAATTAATTTCACAAAGATTCAGCGTTAATTTATCTAAATAGATATCCTGATTAATAGAACGTTTATTAAGGTATAAATTAAGTAATTTATGCATACTGACTTGATTAAGCAGAGAACCATGTAATAATTTTTTAGCTACCTGTTGATTATTAGCTTCAATAGTAATAGTAATTCGATTTAATAAATTTTGTTCCGAAGTCATAAATAGCATTCTCTTTACGATTAATGGATAATTTAAATTTTTAATTTTTAATTTTTAATTTTTAATTTTTAATTTTTTCATAAATATTAAAGTTTCATAATAAAAGCAAGAATATAATAAGGAACTGTTATTTTATTACTATGGGAATGTCTACCTGTGTTTTTCACATCAATGTCATGATTATGTGTTTCTGGACTGTTTCCGTTTACAACACCTTTAGATGTGGTCATCCCTGTTGAATAATAGAGATATCTATTTCTAGTATTATTTGAAGAAGCTACCGCTCTCTTGTCTGAAGATATCTCATAAGCTCCATATTGAGCCATTATATTTGTATCAATAATTATTCCACTAAGATGATCGTGGTTAGGTATTTGACCAATAGATAACGATTTCTCATTTGTTTTGCCATTGATATTTAATGTAGCCTCATCAGAATTAAAACTAAATGATTTACCATCTTTAGGTCCTGAAACTTTAGTATTACTTTGCCCTTTAACACCAGAAAAATCCCCGCCTAAAATAAATCGATCGATCAAATTTGGTGTACCATTATTACCATCGCATAATGCCCATCCCTCAGGAGCATTACTGCCAGAAAACATCACAATCATTCCTCTGGGGAGTACTTTGTTAGGATCAATACTGACACCTTTATCATCAACCTTAATACCATTGCCAGCTTTAACTGAAACACCATTTTTATCAACATTAATACCATTACTAGCTTGGACATCTAATCCCTCATCTCCTATTCTTACTCCCCAACCAATTCCTACAGATATCCCAATAGATTCGACTTTGATGGTTGTATTTTTTGTCTTTACAGAGACACCATCAGCATCAACATTGATGCCATTATTAGATTTAACTGAAATACCTTTGCCATCAACAGTAATACCATTAGCAGCCTTGACAGCGACATCATCTGTATTTACAACAATACCATTACCTTGACCAACAGATATTCCATTCTCTTTATTAATCAAACCACTACCAAGGTCTACAGATAAAATATCTTTTTCTAGTATTAATGGAGAAAAGTCTTTACTGGAGATAGGACCCATCTTTAAATTAAGCGTACCATTATCATCCAGTTTCAATCCTGTTCCTGGCCCAGTTTGTTTCGGTACTTTCCCGACTGCTTTGCGACCAATATCAGCAATATCAATTAAATGTTCATAATCAGTTTGCAATGGAATGCTACCTGCTTTAAAACGTTTTTTTAAATCATCTGCTGAAAGATCTTCTACTTTATTATTAGTATTTTCTTGATTACTCTCTGAATTGGGAAAATCGTTCTTCTTTTCCATTTTTATCACCTTATATATTCGTCTCTAATAACATATACCCGTCATCTTTCAAGTTGCCTCTTTGTTGGCTGCACTCACTCACCCCGGTCACATCGTTATCTATGCGCCCGGGGATTCGCTCCCTTGCCGCCGCGATCCATCTTGAAATCCATAGGGTATAGTAATAATTAAAGATAATGAATTTAATAATACAACAAACATCTCTCTTTACGTATAAATCAACCTTTGTCTTTGTCACGATAAATATTATCTTTAACTTTAGGTACATACAGCAACTGATTACTCTCAATAAATTTAGCATTCCATTCTGTTTCAGACTCACCAATGACCTCAGTTCTCTGTTGTTCAGTGGCAATTCTCATATTCCCTATACCTGTTAATTCAGAAGGCAGACGACCTAATGTTAACATTTCTAAAATATGGTATGCTTCATCCCCTAAAGCAGAACCATTATTTTGCCAACGCTTATAGGTGCTGGCAAAATTCCTGAAATGGTCCGGTGATAACCAATGAATAATCATGGAAACATGAGCAGGAAATTCAGCTAAAATCTCAGTTTTTACCCACGATTCCAGTCCATGATGATCAACGTTGTTATTCTCAATTAACTGGCGATTAATGACTACGCTGACGACAAATGAAAAACGATCAGTATGCGCGTATTCTGCACTAGAGAAATACCAGCGGTAACGCCATGCATTTTCCTTTTCTGGAAAAGGTTTGGTATTTTTATCTCGTTTAATTAATATCTTACCCTTAATATGATCGAATTTTTTTACCCACGCTTTAAGCATATAGTCAGATGGAGAATTCATATCAGCGGATATTTTTTTGGCTGGTTCATAAGGGGTAATTTTATATTTTAGTGTGATTTCATCCCCTTCTTTGATCATAGCAGGAAAAGGGCTTTGGGGACTAGATGTGATCCAGAGTTCATCGTCTTCTTTATTTTTTTGATGTATTTCATCGGCATAAACCAGTTGATAATCCATATCTTCCAACCACACCAGGCTATTTTGCCAGACTAGTTTTTTGTCAGTAAATGCCTGTTGCACTCTGTTCAAATTGTGTTCCAAAGCAACACTGTTATGGGTGTCAAGATAAAATGATTTTTCTGTAATCTCAGTGATCACCTGGCCCCGTAATGTGAATCCGTTCTCGCCTTTAATAATCAAGTCAATCATTTGACCATGTAATAACTGCCCTGCTGTACTTTGCTGAATAATAATTAAATGATGGCTTTTAGAATCAGGATGATTTTTAATTTCCAGATTATCAGGTATTTGTTCACTGTTGAATGCCTCATCAGGTTTCACGGGTAACAGCCGGCGATGCTCAATTAAATAGAAAGGAAGATCAGCTAAATCAGGCGGTTCACTAAAACATTTTCTTCCCAAGCCTAACCGAGCTGCAATTCGTTTTTGCAGCGCCGATACTTTATCAATGCGAATATTATTACGATGGTAGGCCAACTCTGGTTGTTGAGCCAAGTAACCGCGCTGAGTGGATAAAAAATCCTGTCGATTGAGAATAAGTGGTCTGGCGGCTCGCTGTGTACCAAAATAGCCTAACAGATATTCAAGAATAGCCAGCTCTTTTGCATAGTTTCGCTCATGGATGCCATCATCATTACCAATTTGTACATCATTATTCAGTTTCTTAATTAAGTCGGGCATTATCTCCTGATGAACGTTCTGACTGACGGTATTAACCTTGAAAGGCCATTGTGCACCGTATACCGTATTTCCTCGTTGTTTAAACGCCAATAGTTTTGGCAATAAGGCAAGTTCTGCGCAACCGTTAGCTAATATTTGTTCAAAAGGCAGAATAAATTGATGTAACTGTCGTTGTTGTAAGGTATGTTTATTAGTCTGCAATCCATAACAAGCCGGTAATTTATTACTTACCGGATAATAATCCAACACTTTACGGTGCTTACCCCAGTTTAATAATTCTGGTTGTGTATTAATCAGTGGTTCTGTAATGATCTTCTTCTTTATCTCTTCGCTAGAAACTACAACTTTCACACCACCTTTGGCAATAAGAGTCAATGGGCTGTCTGATGAGGTAATCAATCCCAAGGGATCATCACCCCATAATCTGGGATAATATCCTTTCGCAATTTGCCAAGACCAATTATCTTGCAGTAGCGGAGAAATAATTTTCTTATTATCTTTATTTTCATCTAATTCCAGCCTAATAATACTTTGAACTCCCTTGATAGCCAATAATCGGTTAACCAAATGGCTTAGATTTAATATCGTCGCACCACTGTAATCTTTGATCGGGGGTAATTCAGGTATCCAACCGTGATGTAAATAAGGCCCGTCAAAAATTTCTTCATTATTGTAACCCATTTCTTTCATTATCTGGGTGGTATAACGTAGCGGCTTTTCCTGCACCGTTTGTTCCGCTGTCATATAAATTTGAGCAAATACGTCAGCGATATCTTTAACATCATTATCAAGCTGAATATCCATCTTCAATGGCAAATCAATAGGTTCTAACCAGATAACCCGACTCACCCATTCTCCTAAATTACGATTATCTTTCAGGAAAACGTTAAGTTTCTCCTGTGCCAACTTATTATCGATCTGAGTTTCCCGGCCTGGGAGCAAATAAAGCCAATAATTTCCTCTTAATGTTAACTGTTCACTATCTGAATCTGCGATTTGAATAAATCTGTATTCACGTTTCTTTTTGCTATACCAGTATGTATAGCGTTGATCGTTAGGTTCACATACCAGTAGTACATCATTAAATAAAAAGTAACCATCAACCGTGTTGTCACTATGCAAGTCCAGCAACGCCCGGCGATAATCCGCCAACGTAATTGGACCACAAGTCAGCATCTGTTGCGGGCCAAACTCTTGGGGGAAAATACCGTCGCCGGGTGTCTGTTCCTCCTTTCTGGGCGTCAGAAGATCTAAAAGCGGCAGCGAATGACGGTAAGCTAAATCTGATGCACCATAACAACAGGCTTCTAATAAGGTGATACCGGGATCACTTTCACTGATATCACGCCAAAATTGACCAGACTGTTGTTCAATAACAGCCTTAGCCTGAGCAAGTAAGGTATCAAAGGCAATATCGTCTTTAACAACGGGAAACAGAGCATCCTGATGACTCATTGATTAACTCCTTATTTGAGGAATGTTTATCTGACCAGACTAAAATCAACACTTCATTATCATTAGCTTCGATATTTGTACCCACGGCACCCGTAACTCGATTAACTATTGTTATGCTTAAATTGGTGACGCGTTCTACCAAAGGGGATTGTTGGATGGTGGCTAATAACTGGTAGTAGTCAATGTGATTACCCATCGTCACACCGATAGCAGGATTCTCTCCCCACGGCATATACGTTCTGCTTAATTGCTGTTGTAGCTGGTGATAGCCGTAGTCAGAATTAATGCCTGAGATAAAGGTCACTTGGTAATCCACATTAACGTCAACATAAGTAGGATTGTTGATTTCAATGGTTACCCAAGGGCTACTTAATCGATTTAACCATTCGACCATCTCGGCCAATCGCGCCGGGTTCAGTGCTGGGCGTAATGCATCGTCGTTATCCTTGTAACGGCTGTCTGGGATGACTATCAATTGTTGCTTTTCCGGCGCCGGGAGGGTGGTTAATTTACTGCCTGAATGGTGTCTGACATCAAGTAGGCTAACAAAATGATCTTTTAGTAAGGTGACCATGTTCCCCCAACTCAACACTCGGTTACGATGGGACAGCCGGACAGGAATTCGCTTTAAGAAGGCTTGCTCAGTTTCTTGCGGGCGACCGTTCCAGGAAGCCCAAGGTTGCGTAACACCGCTGATTGCCGGAATAGTGTTTGCCGGCTGTTTTATGCTGCCAACGGCCAATCCATTAATAAAATGTTCCTGCTCAACAGCTTCTGCGTTAGCTAAGGTGACAGTGGTAGCGTTATACAGCAAACCTTTAATACGTGGGTAATCTTGGGGATCAGTCTTATCCGTTATCTCGGCTTTCAGCCAGTACCGCCCTGACGGCATCAGAGCGGCCTGATTTGAGGCATCTTGTGGCAATAAAGTGCGCCAGATACCCCGGTCGAACAGGTTATCAGTTTGATCGTCAACGAATTTATCCAATTTACTCCAGGTATTGCACTTGTCGAGATAAAACCAAGATAAAGCCTGTTTTTTTACCCCTTCTAATTGCCAATAAAGAGATAAAGTTTGACCCGGTAGTACTCCGGTAAAGCCCAAATAGAATGCATCATGAGTAAATGTCAGTGTTTCTGCTGCTTCACCCCGGCCAAAAGGCGTCAGAGGGTAAACAGTAAATTGCTTAGATTTAACTTCAACGTTGAATTGAATCTGCAACGCACTGATTTGTGGGATATAGGGTAAATTTTTATCTTTGGGATCTTTCCAGTATTGGGTATGCATAAAATCCTGCTCGGCGAGTTCTATACGCACGGATGCAGGCCAATCATTGGGATTCGAGCTGTCTGTAAGGGGAAAATTCATTGCTGGCAAGGTAAATTTTAAGCTTTGTCCTTGTGGTTTCTCCTTTCCATTGAATAATGATTGCGCTTCATTAAGCTTTTCTCTCTTTTGAGGCGTGACTAAGTAACCCTGTACTTTAAATGCACTATTATCGAGCTGGGTCTCATATCCTCCATACCATGTTGAAAAGTTTTGTTGAGGCAATCCTACCCATTGAGGGGTAATCGTCAAGGTCGCGTTTTCGAAGTTATACCATTCAGGAGCAACCAGATTAAAACCAGAGCCTAATAACGGTGATTGACCAAAAGGAAAACTAGTCGCATTCGTTTGTTCAATACCGCTATCAGACGCATAGTACACACTACGGTTGCCGTTAATGTTGATGTTGATCTCGATGTCTTTGATCTTCGGCAACCTCGGTCCCTGTTTGGTGCTCAGTTTTAGTACCGGTACATCAAACGTCATATTATCTAAAGCATCAGGTGGGCTAATGGGGTCATCGTTAGCTGATAAGCTGAGTTTGAGGTTAGCCTTTTCTTTTTCTACTAATAATGAAAGCCAGTGATCTCCCGAGCTAATCTGAGCGGTGACTTGATTAGAATCCCCCGCCCACTCGCTGTCTAATGTCACTTTAATCGTGCGCTCTCCCGCTGACATCGTCAATAAAGGCGAAGTAATTAAGTAGCCAGACAGAACCGGAACATCATTAGGCGTTGGGCTAAAAAGTCGAATACCGTTTTCAGGCAATGCAATGTTATCTGCAAGATTTAGTGGTATTGCCGATTTCCAGCCATCCCCCTCTTTTCGATACCAACGCAGGTCGGTTAATTCTCCTTGATTTGCTAATATATTCGATTCAGACACATACTGTAATGGATTGCCAGCGCTATCATGTCCAGCATCAAAGCGGGTGCCTTTCGGAATAAGATATTCAACGCTACTCGAATTCAGCGTGATACCAATTGCAACCTGATCTGCTTGAGCATTTCTCGGTTTTAAGCCTAACAATTGTCGGTAATAAAGATCACGATGACGTGCCGGAAAGGTATTGAATAATATTTTAGTGGTTTCTAATAGTTTTAAAAAAGCCAGTAAAAAAGCCTGATGCGCTGGTAAAAGGCCATTGGCTTTATTCGCATCTTGGTAAATATCCGCTAATTGCTGAGGGTTGTTTTCCTGAATAAAGTAGAAGCTACTCCAAAGTTTTTCTTTCTCTTGTTCAAAAGGGATTTTTTCCGTATATTCCTGAAGCCAATTTAATATATCCAGCGTACTTCTTTCATCAAGTTTAAAAGTAGTATCCGATACCATAGCAGTAAGTTTATTTTCTAATTCTGTCTGCCCCATATTTATTCCACCTGTTATTTGAATATAACTTTAAGATATTTTCAGGAGATGATCATTATTTAAAAATAAATTAAAAGGTTATTTATCCGGCACTGACAGCATATTGACTGGCAATAAATCGGCCTTTACCCATACTGGGTGCTGTTATATCCGGGCCACTCTGTGGATTATTTGCCGGCTGTGATGGAGTAAAACGAGCAATAAATTGTTGCCCAACAACAATCACCGTGGCAAGGCTACGGCAAAAGTTTATTGTCTGGCTAGCATCCAATTGAGCAATGGTGACCATCCCCATGCCAGGTACCGGGTGGATAGGAGTAATATATTGCGCTTGAAGCTGTATCTTTTTTTCATCACCCACGATGACAATCTTTTTGCCTTGGATTTTGGCGTGCCCGCTGCCCCTGATAATTGCTGGCCCCACAAGAGTGACCTGTCGGTTACCGAACAAGGGTTCGAATAGCAAGGTGTCGCCATCAACCACCAGTTGTTTGCTCATAAGATCACCTCTATCAGCCCTTCACCCATCTCAAGAATACCTTCAATTTGCTGGCTAATTTCGCTGCCTCTCAAGGCATAATTCACCTGAACTTGTAAGGTATTCGATAAATCGGTTTTCTGACTCACTTTAATTTCAGTCATTTCTGCACGGGGTTCATAGCGCAATACTCGCTCTTCAATACGCGTTTGAATGCTAGCTATCAATTCATCACTAATATTTTCAAACAGATAATCATTGAGACCACAACCGTAATCTTCACGCATAATCCGTTCACCGGGTTCAGTCAGAAAAAGAATTTTCATACTCTGGCGAACATGTTCTGCCCCTTCCGCCATGATGATTCCAGTCTGAGAAGAAAATTGAGGCGGAAATGCCCAACCCCGACCATAAATATCGGCTAATATTTTGTCTGCCATTTCACTACCCTATTATTGTGTTAAATTAATTTTCGCACCTTTAATATCGACGCCAGATTTTCCAGCGGCTGACAGGGATTTTTCAGCCCGGATATTAATTTCCTGTGCATTCGCTATTATATTTTTAGCAGAATTAAACGTGATATCTTTATCCTGTTGCAGAGATAAAATATTTTTTCCACTATTAAATGCGAGCGTCTGCTCTTTATTATCGAAGATTAACGCCTGCTGATTTTCCCCCTGTTTAATCACTAATGTTTTTATTTGATTTTTTTCACTCGGTTCTAACGGGGATTTGTTTTTGGGATTATGCATAGCGCCTAATATCACCGGAAAACGGGGATCACATTCAAAGAAACCGATTATCACCTCATCCCCCGCTTCTGGGTAAAAACAGAATCCGCTTTCATGACTGGCATAAGGTTTACCTAAGCGGGCAAAAAGTGTGCCGCCGGTTAAGCTTAAGGCGGGTACTTTGACTGGAATACGATCCAGCGACTGGCTGTCTGGTTGGCATTTTTCCACGATACCAACATGTAACTCTTTAACCGGCGGTACAGCCTGTTCTACATCTGATTGCACGCCTAACGTTAACCGGGTACGCCAACCTTGTCGCTGGTTGATGGTCTGGCTAACACCGGTGATAATCGCCTGTCCATCCATCCCTTGCCCGAAGCCAGTCAACGCCAAAACATCACCCGGACAATAACGATTATCCCCTTCGACTTCAAAACTGCCGGATACATTATGGCTTCGCCGATTACCCATGATGCTTTGAGTAAATTGTTTGGTTTGTTCATTATCCAATGGATAGCTGAAAATCCATTGCCACTCTTGATCGGTCAGCGATTTCAAACTGTCCGTAGCAAGTTGACCGCGACCAAAGCCACTATTTTTTGCCTGAATCGCCTGAGACAATTTTTGTTGGCTAATGTCCCAAGACTGCACACTTACTGTTTTAGGGCTGCGCTGATTATCCCATTGCAGATTGGCTTCAAACAGCACAACACTCTGGTGGTCACCGCGCTGGCGAATGGTGTGTACGGTTGACTGATTAAGTGATTCCGGTGTTACCAACGTAACGGTATCATGGCCGGGGAGCAGCCAAGTATTCGTAGCAGTAAGTCGGCTTTTTAAGAATGTCCAATCATTGCAACGAAACTGCACCATTTGCTCATGTACCGTTTTAAGTTGAGGCGCCTGTTTTATCGTGACAGGCACACCGGCCTGGCTGAATAGCTTCTTGATAATCGCCTCATCACTCTGTTTACTGAATAGCTGCGAGCGGAAACTATGGGTTAATTTTTGCAATGGATGTTTTGCCGTCAGAATCACTAGACTGTCCTGACCTTTAAGCTTCAGTGTCTGCCGGACGATGATCCCTTTAAACAACACATTTTTTTGTATCTGCACAATAAGTTCATGATTCGGGCGGCAACCTGCCAACTCAGCTTGCACCTTAGCATCAAAAATATGGTTGGTATCACCGATGATAGCCAAAGTGACGTTAGCCGAAGGAATGCCATTGATAGGGTAATTTACTGACAGGCCGATAACCGTAAACTGATTGAGTGTTTTACCGCCTACTTTAACCGCAATCGGAGGTATTTTCATGCTTCCCTCCGTGCTTGTAGCGTCTGTCCCGGAGTAAAATCATCAAGATTATCCAGACCGTTTTGCCAAGCCAAAGAGAGATAATCGATACCACCCGCTAAAGCAGCACCAGCGCCCAGCGCGATTAATGGCAGGGAGAGCATATCAGTTACACTAACCGCAGTGGCTGGCGGCGATTTTAACTGTTGTTCAGTGGTCTGAATAACAAAGCTCTCATCCGCCACCAGCGATAAAGTGGCAATTGCCCGCAACGGCGTGGCATCCCGATCAAATAAGGTGTAATGAATACTAAGACCACTGGCCCGGCAGGCAAAATAGCCTTTGTTTTCCCAACGCATTTTGCCCCATTTGATTTTAAGAAAGTGTGGAACTTTGGTACCGGCATCAACGGCACAGAGGGTTTTCAAGGTCGTCAGCTGGGTTTCTATCGGAATATTATTGCCGGGCATGGAGGCATCAAATAACAGATCTAATGACAGGCCAGCGGGCTGAGACGACATATAGTGGTTGCTTTGGTGGATATGGGTAATGCTTTCATCGTTTTTATAATTGGCTTGATAATTGAACTGGATTGCATCGGGGTTATATATAACCGGTAAACTACCCACCAATATTTTACTTTCCCGATCTTTAAAAGCCGTCAGCGTGAGTTTGGATAGGCTACGTTCAATTAAGCTCATAATGGCCTCCTGTTTCACATAATGCCTCTAGCACCTCCCGTTTCACCTTCTCAATCAGGCGAGCCTCATCCAACGCTTCTTGGGCTAATGTTCGCGGAGATGATAAATCATCCGCAGAATCGGTAACTTTAGCCTGAATAATCAGTTCTTTAATTTCTACAGTCATGCTTTCACTCCTAACCAGCGCATATCCTGGTAACGTAACTCCAGAGAATTGACCAAAACGGCATTGCTATTGGCATCAAAATCACCGGTAGACCAACGAACCGGTAACGCGTTACTTACGGTCCAACTTGCCACAGGTAAAAAATTTTCATTCAGCAACATAATGACCACATCAGCATAAACCGCTTTTTCTCCACGCAAGACACGATCAAATATCAGAGTCAGCGGTGTAATCGTCATAACACCACGTTCCAGTACCAAACTGCCGTGCTGGATCTTCTCGGCCAGCCAAACATTTCTGGCATTTTCCCCGCCCTGGCTGTGTTGGGTGGTTTGCAGTTCACGGCTGAGCCCCGATATGCGCTGAAAAGCAATATCAAGTGGACTGGGAATATTGTTAAACAGAAAACTGGCGATAAAACGGTGTGATACTGATGGGGTATATAGATTGTACATATTTTGCCCCTGTTTAATTTAGTCCTGTTGTCCCGGTACGCGTATCAAACGTCAGACTGAGTTCAATAAATTCCGCCGGAACTAGCAGAGCCAGTTTGATTTTCATAATCATTTTCCCGGCCCGCAAATCCGCTTCACTCATTGATTCGTCAACACCAAGTAATATGTCAAATGCCTGTTCTTCCTCAGTACCCCGTAGCCCACCTCTCAACCACAACTGATGCAGCCAGTTGTAAGTTTGGCCTTTAAGTTTCATCCAAGTGATAGCGTTATTAGGTTCAAACACAAAGGCTCGGCCTAATCGGGTGATATGCGCTTCAATATAGGAGACCAGACGACGGATTTGGATATAGCGCCAAGGGGAGTCGAAAATGTTATCCAGAGTTCGGCATCCCCAAACTTTAATTCCTTTGCCGGGGAAGCTGCGAACCAGATTCAACGAAGCGCCATGCTGATTAAAGAGCGCATCAGCTTCAATAAAAGAGCGTACCGGGCTGACTACCTTAGCTAGCACTACGTTGGCTGGCGCGGTCCAGATATCTTGCTGATTATCATTACGCTGGATAACAGCCGCCACCGCAGCAGTAGGCGAAAGGATGATATGTTTACCACTTTCTTGGTATGTGGTTTTCAGTCCCGGCCAATATACCGCGCCCCATTGCCGATCACTTGAGGAAAACTGCTCTAAACATGTCGCGGCCAGTACCGGATCATCCGGGGCATCCAGCAATCCCATGATGCCGCGCCGACTCTTGCAAAGGTTGAGTACTGATTGCCAAAACTGTAGCCAAAGATCTCTGTTGGCACCGGATTCACTCATCTGACTAAAGCGGATAACATCAGGGACGACAATCAGCGTGATAGCACTCTCTGCGGCAATCGCCTGTTTAAGCCAATCCTGTTGCAGTGCGGTGATCAATGATTGAAAATCGTTCAGTGGCGAGTCTAGCGACAATACATAGGTTTGTTGGCCGCCATTTTCAAAAAAGTAACGTACAGAGTAGTACATTAATCCTGACTCTCGAAATGTTAGGGTGAAATCGGTCAGGCTGTTCAATTTAACCGCGGTTTTATTGCCCGCACTTCTTGGAATGTAACCAATAAAAACCGGCATACCAACAAATGCATCATCTGGCTTCTGGGATATTAGGTTCTCCGTTACTGTGACGCCAGGCTGTTTTATTTCCATTATCGTTTCCTCTACAGGACAGGCGCGGCAAACCGCGCCCCAGTATGGTTACTGTGCTACTTTTTGCGAAAATTGCAGGATAATAAATTCAGCCGGACGGACCGCCGCCATCCCAACCTTGACGATCATTCTTCCTTGCCTAATATCGCTCTCGGACATGGTGATACCTTGGCCAATTTGCACAAAATAGGCTTCCTGTTGGCTATTGCCAACCAGTGCCCCTTGCTGCCAGAGTTGGTGGAGATAGTTGTCAATGGCTGACCTTACTCGCTCCCAGGTCGGTTGGCTATTGGGCTCAAAGACGGCAAATCGCATGGCCTGTTTGATATCCCGTTCCGCCGCATTAAAGAGACGCCGTACCGGAATATAGCGCCAGTTGTCATCATCTTTCAGGGTACGTGAGCCCCACACGACAAACCCTCGATTATTGAAATAGCGGATAGCATTGATACCTTTTTGATTCATGGTACCTTGCTCATCTTCGGTGAGCCGTTCTTCTATATCACTAATGCCACTCAAAACAACATTAGCCGGCGCTTTCCAGACACCACGATGGGTATCAGTGGCACAATAAACACCAGCTATCACTGCACTGGCGGGAATCATTCTATTTATGTTTTGTATTTTACAAATAGCTTCCTGATAGACATTCAGGTTTTTCTCTTTGAGTTCCGTCAGATTGGTAACCTCGTTTTTTTCTGCATCCTGATAACCTGAAACCACTACAAGGCTCTCTTCCATTTGTATAGGCTGTGAGACTTTCACCGCTGGATAATACGTTGCGGTTTGTGAAGGTACGTTAGCGCTAAGGGCGGTTGTTTTACCTTGGTTATCAGCGATAAGGAAATAGCCAGCATTCAATAATGAAGGCGTCAAACTGTTATATATTTGACTCTGATAACCAGAATTCTGTTCAGAGCAGACGATCAGAGTAATTTCTAAAGCCTGCTCAATTAATTCAGGGATTAAGCCCAGAGTTTTAGTATCTTCCAAATCAGCAATTGGCAAGATATAACAAGGTCCACCGCCATTTTGGAAATAAAGTTTTAAAGCATCACTGCTTGTCGTGTAGTTAGCGATCACCTCGTAAGTGTAATCCGCTTTTTTTTCTTCTTTTCCATTTGTATCGTCATTAACTACTTCATTGTTTTCAACTGATATATCACCTTCAACTTTTTTAGATTTTTTAGGGGGAGACGGAGGCGGAGATGGCGGTATTGATTTGATAGCTATCGACATAACACCACCTACATGAAATAGGTTAGTGAAATCCAACCAGCTACTAACCCGTGTCACTTGTGGCGTTGAGCTGGTTTTCTTAGGTGAGAAGCGGCCAATAAAAACAGGGATTGCCGTGTTCCCTTGACTAATAGAAAGCGCCAGTGATGCATCTTCTTCAATATAGACGCCCGGATAAGTTGGTGCTATTGGCATATGGCCTCCAATTATTGTGCGACGCTCTGCGTAAACTGCAAGATAATAAACTCGGCTGGACGAACCGCCGCCATACCCACTTTGACAATCATTTTGCCCTGTTTAATCTCGTCATCAGTCATAGTGATATTTTTACCTATTTGAACAAAATAAGCCTGATCAGCTTTATTTCCCACCAATCCACCTTGTTGCCAAAGAGAATAAAGATAATTATCAATAGCCCGACGCACAGCTTCCCAAGTAGGTTGGCTATTAGGTTCAAAAACCGCAAAACTCATAGCATTTTTAATGTCTCGCTCCGCGCTGTTAAACAGGCGGCGAACCGGGATGTAACGCCAATTATCGCTGTCCTCAAGCGTACGAGCTCCCCAAACCAATGTGCCGCTTTTAGGGAAGTTACGGATCATATTCAGTGCCTTACCTTGGTTATATTGTCCTTGCAGGTCGTCAGTCACCGGGTATTTAGGCTGGAGTCCTCCTTGAATAGCTACGTTAGCAGGTGCTTGCCAAACACCTCGGTTGTTATCAACACTGGCATAAATACCGGCCATCACCGCACTGGGTGGAATATCAACAAGCGTTTTATTTTTCCCCCATTCAGCGGTCAGCCAAGGATAATAAACTGCGCCATAGGGGGTAGAAGGATAAGAGTCGAGTATATTTTCTGGTTCTTTTATGTTAGTGGTGTTATTTCGGTGTTTAGGTTTAGGAGCGCCATCTTCTTTTTCTTTCGCGATATCAACGTCTGGACCATCAAAAATAGCAAATAATCCTTTACCCGGTTTGCAAAGTTCCGCGACAGCAGTAGTAATATTTTCTCCCGCAGCAACCAACAATGTGACATCATCCAGTGTTGGAACTTGGCCGACTAAGTCTTTAATTTTCACGAGATAGCAATATCCACCACCGTTAATAAAATAGGCCCTTAGTGAAATATCAAGCTTATCATCAGGATTAAATTGCTCACCTTTTCGTGTCAAATAATCCAGCCAACCACTAATACGAAGATGAGCATCTGTGGATAAAAATTTATTATTATCTGCAACCGCAAAAATAGGAACCGCCGTTGCACTTGTACGAACAGAAAGCGCCAATGAAGCATCTTCTTCAATATAGACACCCGGATAGGTTGTACTCATTGTCATAATATTCGCCTTTAAACAGTACTGCATTGAATTGATATGTCAGACTATTCCTGACACCAAACAGTATATTAATGGAATTCAACAGTCACCCGATCGGCTTTCAAACTCATTTCCTGCACCGCAACTTCATTACTGGTCGCATCAAAACTGGGTGCCGTCAGTTTTTCTGGGAAAGCATTAGCAATATTCCAAGTAATTAGCAAATTTGAACCTGTTTCATCGGTGAGACTAATAGAAATATCTTTCTTCTCTATCTGATTAAGCGAAATAGAATTAATCCAATCGTACAATTTAGATTGCCCTTTAAAAATACCGCGCTTCAAGGTAATTGTTGGCCTCTGACGCTGACCGGGCATTTGTAACCAATTACCAATTCCATCACGATATTCAATGGTGTCATAGCTAATATCCAATCCCGATACACTTTGGAAAGACATTTGCTCATCACCAACGGTCACGACAAAACGGTGAGTTGGAATGGGGTATTGAACAGCAATTTGATCGGCAGTTGTAGACATTGTTATTTCCTTAAGAGTTAAATTCATAACCGGGTTAGAATACACATCATTTTAGGTACGCTACCGCCCTTAGGTATCATGCCTAATGCCTTACTTGTGTATTCACCGTGCTTTAATATCCAACCCCTCATTCAAGAATGAGGCGATCTGACTACTGGTTAACGTAAGTTAATACGTGATAAACATCACACTGTTGGAGCTTTAAACTATTCATCGAAACAGTAATACCCCCATACCGCCAAATAAAAGTTAAAAATAAAAAATAATTATTTTTATCTCTATTTTTACTTACAATTCAATATGATAAAATAATATCATTCAACTCATAGGGTTATTATTTGTAGACATCTATATTATCAATTTTCACAAAACGAGTTTATAAACCACAAATAATACCTAAAAATATTTTATCTATATTTCTAAATCTTCCTTACTTCATGGACAATAGAGTTAGAATCACTGCAAGTATAAATAAAACTAACAATTAATTATCATTAGTTTTATTTCTTAATAAAAAACAGAAAAATAACCCATATGAAAAAATAAAATAAAAATTTTTAAATTATTTATTTTCTTGCATTACTCATGCAGAAGCTATATAAATTCTAACAGGCATAAGCCTAATTGAGCCCTCCTGGCTATAGAGAATAGACAAACACTAAACAGAGGCAGAGAATGCGTTATGTTGAAAATAACTAGAGATGTTTATTTAGACTGTGACTCAAACAAAATAATTCATGGTAAAAATATATTTATCATTACAGAAAAAGAGAAACGCCTGCTACTCGCACTGTGGGAACATGCATCCCAAGGGAATACGTTAAACCGGGAGCAACTGATCCCTCTAGTTTGGCCTGAACGCAAAGATGGCGTAGCAGAAACCAATTTACTGCAATTAATCTGCAAGTTACGCCGAACATTACGTTATTGTGATCTAGGTGAAGCCATACACACGGTGTACCGACAAGGTTATCGTTTTATCCTGCCACTTCAAGATGACGAACAAGATAATCGTCAGCTCCAAAATACTCAATTACCTATTCCCATCGCTACACCGCCAAAGCCATTTTATTGGCGTTTCACCAGGATGATTGTTATGTTTATCACCGCAATCATTTGGATATCAACTATCCTATATACAGCTCCTTTTCTGGCTAAGAGATAATGATGATTTTTATTTAAAAAATGATTAAATCCCCATCAATGGATGGTCCATTAAATTAAACAGCATACAAGCGGGTTTCATCCACTTCTTTACGGCTCATTTCAGCAAGTTATGGGCCGCTTTAATAAGAAAAGATCATGATTCATGATATTAAGTTATCTATTTTTTATCGGTGTAACTCCTTCGTCATTAATTACGACTACCGCTATCGGCAATAAATCCGTCAGGAATA
The DNA here is from genome assembly GCF_025384895.1 of Photorhabdus kayaii. Lineage (NCBI taxonomy): Bacteria > Pseudomonadati > Pseudomonadota > Gammaproteobacteria > Enterobacterales > Morganellaceae > Photorhabdus > Photorhabdus kayaii. The sequence continues at coordinate 2,321 of NZ_JAJAFZ010000065.1, read as the reverse complement.
CATGTCCCCGCCACTGTCGGGATTTTCGTATCTCTTTGACTGATAACATCCAGATGTCAATCGGCTTGTCCATGAATTTCAATTTCCACCCCAACCAGAAATTAAGATCCCGTTAAACGTGTGTGAAAAAAGAAAAGGCCACGCAATGCGTAGCATGGAATGTGTATTAACCGCTTTTACGTTTACCTTATTCCTTTTACGTCACTGATAAATTTCAATATTTAACTGCTCATAGAAAGTGTTAAGTTAAATGTCACAGGTGAAATCACCTGATTATATATGCCAACAAATAACAGCAATAATAAGGAAACCAATATGATATCAACAAATTTCAAAATATTCCTAAACCCTAACCAAGCTATCGAAGCTTATAAAAATGGGAATATAGCCATTCCTATTCGATGGAGAAGTATAGCAATAAAAAACAACGGCCAAGCAGCAATGAGGGTTTTAAATTTCTGGGCATCCCCATTTGGGGAGTATGAATTCTATAATTCTATTGATGTCTGGCCTGGAGAAACTAAAATACTCAACGCGCCTCCTAACGCTGTTTATTACTATAGAATTACAGCCGTCAATTTAGACGCAACTCTAACCACAGAAGCTGAGTTTAATTGGATATAAAGATTCTTAAGAGTTAGCTATATATCTCTCGTATATAAGAAGATTTAGTTCAATATAGCTCAAACTTCACTACGCAGAAAGTAACATCTTCATTCTCTGCTAAATACTTATCAACTACCGAGGATTACTCGGTAGTTGAAATTGAATGCCACATCAGACATTATCTGAGAACGTGGAAGTGGACTTTATATATGAAAAACTCCGCAAGTAAGAGGCTTGGAATTCAACATAATATATACCCGTCATCTTTCAAGTTGCCTCTTTGTTGGCTGCACTCTCTCACCCCGGTCACATAGTTTTCTATGCTCCCGGGGATTCGCTCCCTTGCCGTCGCGATCCATCTTGAAATCCATTGGGTATAGTTAACGCCAGTTACAGTAAAAACGCTTGGTTTCACCTGTCTGCTTTAATATGGCACCTAGTTTTTCTACGGTTGGGTTTTCCGATTCATAATAGTAGACATCGTATTCATAATTATCGTTATCTGCATCATGATCATGCAAGAAAGTTCCAAAATCATAAGTTACATTATCAACTGAGACATAAAAATTCTTCTTGAGTACTTCTTTAACTTTCTGATAATTAGCTTTATCAAAATATACTCTCAAATACAATCCGCTGCTATTATAGTAGAACATTAAAATGCTTTTAATATCTATTTTATTTTGGGTTATATTTAAAGTACCGAAAGTAGATTCTCCCTTACCAAAGGCTCCCTTGCCACTCATATATCCCCAGTCCTGCCCAGTATCATACTTACTAGTCCCCAAGGTAACATCAAAAACCATCATATTGTTATCTGGCTCTAACAATGACCAATCACTACCCATTATATCTTCCGGCGTTGGTTGCCAAGGTAACCAATGCCCATGCTTATCGCACTTCTCAATATAAATCAGATTATTGCCTTCACTGTTAGCGTTCGATTCAGGAATAAGGCGTATGCATTCATTAGGAGAATCCCAATCACCACGACGTGCTTGATTTCCTAGATACACTTGAATAATCGCCCACGGACAAGAATTTTCTGGGGCAACAACATGATTACATTTGTATTGATCAGGGTTTAATGATTTATGCTCAGGGAGTTTATTTTCTATTTCAGTAACTTCTGGCTTATTAATTTCAGACATAAACACCTCACTTAATTATTTATTAATAAAGGTAATTTCATCTTACTGCCAAATAGCCATAAGATATTATTCAAATTAGATTCTTACTTCAATAGAATATTCTTAAGTTTACTACTGCATAGACGGTAAAGCACCGCGAGTGCTAAGCCTAAACTATTAATAAGAGTAGTTAGTGATTACGATATTTCCTGATTTATTTCCAATAGATTGATATTGTAAAATTCCATAAAAAAACCTGCCGGAGCAGGTCTATATGCTTTTCTTAGTAAATGGGTTCATGCGCTTACATGATTAAGCAGCCTTAATTCCCGCTCATTTAGACACTGGAAAGAATCTTCTACGATATGAACTAGCTTATCCAAGAGCCTATCAATACGCGAATGTGCATCTGGCATCACCACGGCCATGACCTGATAATGATTTTCATAATACCAATGTTGAGCATAAACCAGATAATTGTCACTTTTCCTGTTGTGTAGCATCACATTTGTCGGCCACGGTTTTTCATTCAGGGGAAGAATATGTAACTTCCATATTCCTGATTCCATAGCCTGCATGTTGCGC
>NZ_JAJAFZ010000064.1:0-24635 GCF_025384895.1 Photorhabdus kayaii | reverse complement strand
CTTATTGAAATTTTATTTCATATTTTATCGGACTTAGCTATTTTTTCTTTAATTTTTCTGAATTGTTGGGAACTGGATCAAGTTTCCCTGTTGAGGATTGACACTCTGTTTTAATCTGTTCGATAAGATGATAGGTGGCTGCAATTGCGTTTGGCAAAAATCTTCCTGAGGCAACCGCATTATCCAACTGTTATCAGATGAATACTTGCGATCAACATGCACAGATATTCATTCTATTTGCAAATAGTCTAGAACGTTTACCAACGCAACTACAGTCTTTCTTGCAGTACGCATATAAATTAGCTAATTTAGCTAAATTAGCTAGATGTTCGATGGTAAAGGTTATGATAAACGAACAAGATATTTACGAAAGGATCAAGCAGGTTTTAGCGAATGCGCCACGCAATCAGTACACGGCTGAGCTGCATCTACAAATGATTAAGTATTCCGATGAGCTGAAGAACATTACAGCTAAAGACTTTTGTGAAGGTGTTGGGCTTACCCAAAGTTTTGGCACTGAGTTCAGTAAAATGCGCAATTTGACGCAGCGTTTGAAAACCGCAGGACTTAATACGGATCTGCTTTAAGACAATTTTGTCGATGTAAATTACCAAAGCCTGAACGATGAATATGCCTGTATAAGTGGAGTATAAGTATGACTATTCAGACCAATAAGTACGCTAAAGCACGCTTTTTCAAGTGTGCATTGCAGGTAAATTCTTCAGGCTACATAAAATATCGGGGGCAGCAACAGGCGCTTTCTGAAGATGACTATAACCAGCAATTGTTAAATGCTGCGCTAGAGATGGAAATTAAAGTCATTGGCCTAGCTGATCATGGGTCGGTGAATGGTTTTGAAAAGATCAGAGATCTCTTTGCACAATATGGAATCGTGGTGTTTCCCGGCTTCGAAGTTGCCTCTAGTGAGAAAATTCACTTCGTTTGCTTGTTTGATGAATCAGAGTCAGCTGATCAGATAAAAATGCATTTGGGGGCATTGGGTGTGGATATAAACCAGCCGGAAGCCCCAGTGCAGAAATCTGCTACGGATATTATTAATTACGTAAACGCTCAGGGTGGTTTCATTTTCGCGGCCCACTGTACCAATGATGATGGCGTGTTAAAGCGGCGGATGAATCATATTTGGCAACATAATGGGCTGTTGGCTGCTCAGATCCCAGGTTCAGTTGAGGACTTAAAGGGTGTAGAGAGCGACTTTTATCGTAAAGTTTTCCTGAATAAGGATGATAACTATCGCCGCGAACGGGAAATGGCTGCCATCAATGCCGCTGATGTGGCGAAGCCTGAAGCTATTAAAGCTGATGGCGCTTCTTGTTTAATTAAAATGACCAAGCCCTGTTTCACTTCTTTCAAGCAAGCTTTTTTAGATGCTGGCTCCAGAGTGCGGCTAAATTCAGACAAACCGGAAAACTATGCGTCAGCTATCGAACGTATTCGTTTTGTCGGTGGCTATCTTGATGGTATGGATATTGAATTATCAGATCACTTAAACGCGGTGATTGGTGGTAGAGGTACGGGCAAATCAACCCTGCTGGAGTGTATTCGCTATGCTTTTGGTTTAGAACCTTTTGGTAAAGCATCGAAAGCTCAGCATGACGCTATTGTAAAAAATAACTTAGGTATCGAAAAAGGTATGGTTGAAGTAAGTGTTCGCTCTGCAACCATGCATGGCCGCATATTTACGGTGAGCCGCAAATATGGAAACCAGCCAGTGGTGAATGAAAACGGCAGAATTTCACCTTATCACCCCGAAGATTTACTGCCTGGCGTTGAGCTGTACGGTCAGAATGAAATTTATGAAATGACTCGGGATGAGCAAAGCCGAAACCTACTTATTAAACGATTCTTGGAAAGTGAGCACGAACAGTTTGAGAAGGCCATAGTCAAAGTGCTAATGAGCCTTAAGGATAATCGTGAAACCATTATTCGTGCGCTTAGCCAAAAAGCAGATGTTGAGGCAGAAGTTGAGCGCTTACCCAAGTTATTGGATCAGGCTAAACAACTCCAAGCGCTGGGTATTGATGAAAAGTTGAAAGTGATTCCAAAGCTGGAAAAGGAAAAACAACTGAGTGGAAGAGTTAATGAAGAAATTACTCAAGTGAAAGAAGCTATCAACATCTTAAAAGACAGTTTGCCAGATACGGTATTTTTAAGCGATGCCAGCTTAGAAGGATTGCCACACTTAGATCTTTTAAAACAAAAGCGTCAAGTTTTGGAAATGTTAAAGAATTCTTTAACTCAATGTTTAATCCAGGTTGAGGAGCTCTCCAGTAAAGCCTTGAGTGATTTACTTCCTCTACAGCAACAACTGTCGGAAAGGTTGCGAGCGGAAGAACAACAACTTGAAAATGCGTTTAAAGACATACCTACAAGTCAGGGTAAAACGGGTCGGCAGATTGGTGCTGAATATCAAACCTTACTAAAGCAAATTGAACAGATTCGCCCAAAAGAAACTGCCTTGCAAAACCGACAAACCCAACTCAACGAGCTCTATAGTCAGCGGAAGAAACTATTGCTTGAGTTAGATCAGCAGACCAGTACACGTGCTAGCACCATGCAGAAATCGGTTAAACGGCTCACTCGCAAGTTGGATCAAAAGGTACGCCTTAGCCTGAATTCTAAAGGTAACCGCCAAGAATTAGTGAATTTCCTGAGTGATTGCAATTTGGAAGGTGTTGGGCAGGCAAGACTAGCGTGGGTTTTAGAGGGTGAGTTCACACCAGCTAATCTTGCTGCCACTATTCGCCAAGGTGAGGCTGAATTAACCTCTAATTTCGGTATATCTAATTCCGTTGTACGAGCGTTAAGCCGTTTGCCTGAGCGTAAACTGCTTGAGCTAGAAGAGTTGCTGCTTCCCGATACAATAGCGATTGAGCTGAATATAACTCACGGTGAACGGGAGGCCGTTTTCCGCCCAATTGGGGAACTATCGACCGGCCAACAATGTACGGCGATTTTACACCTATTGCTATTGGACAACCAAGATCCGCTTATCCTTGATCAGCCGGAGGATAACCTTGATAACGCCTTTATCGCTGAGCGTATAGTTGCTGAGCTGCGCAGAGCCAAGCTGAGCCGACAGTTCTTGTTCGCAACCCACAACGCCAATATTCCGGTATTTGGTGATGCGGAATGGATTGGTGTGCTGAGTGTGGAAGATAACAAAGGGTTGATCCTACCAGAACAGCAGGGTGCGATCGATATGCCAAAAGTGCAAAAACTAGCGGCAGATATATTGGAAGGTGGTAAGAGTGCGTTTAATCAACGCCGTGAAAAGTACGGCTTTAACTAAATGCTTTACTTCCTTGGGAGAGAACGATGTTAAAAACAGAATTGTTGGAAATTATTGCCAATGGCGAAAATTCAGGTGTGGAGTTTAAGCGAGATGATATACGTCCTGAGCAGTTAGCCAAAGAAGTTGTTGCCATGGCCAACTTTCAAGGGGGACGGGTACTGCTAGGTGTGGAAGATGACGGCACTATTAGTGGCGTGCAAAGGCATGATCTTGAAGAGTGGGTTATGAATGTCTTTCAGGGCAAAATTCATCCGATGATGCTGCCGTTTTACGAAGAAGTGAAATTGGATGATGGCAAACTGGTTGCTGTCGTTAGCTTTCCCATCGGCATTTCGAAGCCCTACATCGTTCGCCATAGCGGAAAAGAGGAAATCTATATTCGTATTGGGACAACATCGAGGCTAGCAACTAGAGAGCAGCAGATACGATTGTTTGAATTGGGTGGAATACTGCATACCGAAGTAATGCCTGTGCCTCGTACAGATATGAGTTGTTTGGATGACGCTCGCCTAACCAATTATGTAAAGGATATCTTACGAGATCCCGATGTACCTAAAACGCCTGATGAATGGCAAGCAAGGCTACTTGGACTGGGTTTTTTAACCGAAGCCGCAGGCAATGTTTGCTGCACAATAGCTGGCTTGGTGTTATTTGGTAAAAGCCCGAGACGCTATCTCAAACAAGCGGGTTTACGGGTCATGGTATTTCATGGTGAAGATAAGGAATACCAAGCTGCATTGGATGACATCATTGATGGCCCAATGGTCGGGCGCTGGGATCTTGAAAATGGTGATAAACGGCTAGTCGATGGTGGCGTTATTGAAAGATTCATGGAGGCTATGAGTCCCTTTATTTCTCAAGAGTCTGATCAGGTGAATGAAGAGTTAAGGCGAGAGACACGGTGGTTTTATCCACTTGAGGCCGTTAGAGAAGCATTGGTCAATGCGCTGGCGCACCGCGATTGGACACGTTTTGTTGAAATTGAGGTATCTAGTTATTCTGACCGGCTTGAAGTCATTAGCCCAGGCTCTTTACCAAACTCCATGACGGTAGAAAAAATGAAAGCAGGACAGCGTTCACCCAGAAATATCATTGTTATGGAAGTATTACGTGATTATGGCTATGTCGATTACCGAGGAATGGGTGTGAGGACCAAAATTATGCCACTAACGAAAGCGTTAACAGGTAAAGATCCTGAGTTTGATTTGACAGACGATCATTTAAAAACAATCTTGTTCCGGTAACAGATGTTGTGGCTGTTGGAACAGCGTATACCGCACTGTATTTGGCGCTTTTAAAACAGCGCCATTTTTTTAAAAGCAATCGGAAAACGACTTTGCAATGCGCGATGGAATTCCGGTAAAACGGATCAAAGCGAAGTAAATGGGTTTTGAAGCGTTACACTTTAAAAATGACCACTTCACTTACCAATACAAAAACTCGAAAAAATCCGTCCTAGCAGATCATCGGAAGTAAATTCACCCGTGATCTCACTCAATGCCTGCTGCGCCAGACGCAGCTCTTCTGCCAGCAATTCACCCGAACGGGCAACCACCAATTGTTCATAGCCCTGTTGTAAATGTTCCGCTGCGGTATTTAATGCTTGTAAATGGCGACGACGAGCCAAGAAACCACCTTCGGTATTACTGCTAAAACCCATCGTCTCTTTCAGATGATCACGCAATAAATCGATGCCTTCACCACTACGGGCAGAAAGTCTAACCAGCGAGTAACCACTTACTTCTGCAATACTTGTCTCTTCATCAGTCATATCTGTCTTATTACGAACGACTGTGATAGGGAGCGATTTAGGCAGACGAGCCATAAATTCAGGCCAGATTTCCACAGGTTCAACCGCGTTCGTTGTCGTGCTATCTACCATAAACAGTACACGATCAGCCTGCTCAATTTCCTGCCAAGCACGCTCAATACCAATACGCTCAACTTCATCACTGGCTTCACGCAAACCTGCGGTATCAATAATATGCAACGGCATACCGTCAATATGGATATGTTCACGCAGCACATCACGAGTCGTGCCTGCAATATCCGTCACAATCGCCGCTTCACGGCCTGCTAATGCATTAAGTAGACTGGACTTCCCTGCATTAGGGCGACCGGCAATAACAACTTTCATCCCTTCACGTAAAAGGCTGCCCTGATGAGCCTGAGCACGTACACGCCCAAGCTCAGCCATCACTTCAGCCAATTTGGCCTCGATTTTCCCATCAGAAAGGAAATCAATCTCTTCATCTGGAAAATCAATAGCCGCTTCTACATAGATTCGTAAGTGAGTAAGTGCTTCCACCATCTGGTGAACTTGAGTCGAAAAAGCGCCCTGTAAGGAATTCATCGCTGAACGGGCAGCCTGCTCCGAACTGGCATCGATCAGGTCAGCAATGGCTTCCGCCTGAGCTAAATCCAGTTTGTCATTAAGAAAAGCGCGTTCAGAAAACTCACCAGGATTAGCGATTCGCACACCTGGCAGAGTCAGAATACGTTTAAGTAGCAAATCGAGAATAACCGGCCCACCATGCCCTTGAAGCTCCAGTACATCTTCTCCGGTAAATGAATTGGGTCCCGGAAAGTAAATAGCAATCCCCTGATCAAGTATCTGACCATCTACATCACGAAATGGCAGATAATCTGCATAACGAGGTTTGGGTAATTTATCTAATACCACCTCAGCTACCTGTGCAGCTTTCGGGCCGGAAACACGCAAAATGCCAACCCCTCCTCGTCCTGGTGGGGTAGCCTGAGCAACAATCGTATCCGTGGTATTCATGGTTATCTCTCTATTGACTTTTTCGCTCAAATTGCTTTTTAACTCAAATAGTTAAGGCGGTCAATGACCGCCTTTCCCGTGACAACGGCCAGCATATTCTGGCTGAAGCTATACCCGTCATCTTTCGAGTTGCCTCTTTGTTGGCTGCGCTCACTCACCCCAGTCACATCGTTATCTATGCTCCCGGGGATTCGCTCCCTTGCCGACGCGATGCATCTTGAAATCCATAGGGTATATGTTTTATTTCGCTGGCTTTTTCTCGCGACTATGCAAACCGCGTTTTTCCAGCCCACGATAAATTAATTGCTGCTGAATAATTGTCACCAAGTTACTGATGATATAGTACAGAACCAGACCTGATGGGAACCACAGGAAGAATATGGTAAATATGACTGGCATATAGGTCATAATCTTCTGTTGCATCGGATCAGTAATTGTTGTCGGAGACATTTTCTGGATAATGAACATGGTTACACCCATCAGCAACGGCAGGATGTAATAAGGATCTTGTGCAGACAAATCATTAATCCAGCCAGCAAATGGCGCATGACGTAATTCAACAGAACCCATCAACATGTAATATAAAGCAAGGAAGATTGGCATTTGAATCAACAGAGGCAAACAGCCACCCAGTGGGTTCACTTTCTCTGCTTTATACAATGCCATCATTTCCTGGCTCATACGCTGTTTATCATCACCAATACGCTCGCGCATAGCCGCCAATTTAGGCTGTAACAAACGCATTTTCGCCATTGAAGTGTATTGTGCTTTGGTCAGCGGGTACATGATACCACGCACAATAAAGGTGATAACAATGATGGAGAAGCCCCAGTTACCAATAAAACCATGCAGGAACTTCAACAGCTTAAATAATGGCTGAGAGATAAACCACAACCAACCGTAGTCTACGGACAGATCCAGATGAGGTGCTACAGCGGCCATTTCATCTTGAATTTCCGGACCAATCCACAGTGTAGAAGAGACCTTTTTTTCACTGTTAGCAGCAACAGAGATTGGTGCACTCTTATAGCCAATCGCAGCCATCTCTTTACCTAATGCGGCAGTGTAAAAAGTGCTGGTTTCATTAGCCACAGGAACCCACGCGGTAGCAAAATATTGTTGCAACATGGCAATCCAGCCACCTTTGGTGGTCACGGACAAAGATTCACCTTCAATATCGCTAAAGCTGTATTTTTTGTATTTGGTATCATCTGAAGAATAGGCTGCACCACGGTAAGTATGCAGGGCAAAGTTACTGCTGCCTGTATCACGATGCTTTGGTAGTTCAACACTCTGTTTCAACTGACCAAAAAAGGTCATCTGTAACGGTTTTTCTGTCGTGTTATGAATATGGTAATCCACACTAATCGCGTATTCACCACGTTTCAGGACAAATGTTTTGACGTAAACAATGCCATTTTTAGTGACGAAATTCATCGGGATACGCAATTCATCCTGTCCGTCAGCCAATGCATAGCTATCCTGTGCTGCGGTATACAGCGGGCGCTCACTATTCATCGGGTTATCTGGGCCATCTTTCCCCGTCAATCCGCTTTGCGCTTGATAAGTGAAAGCAGATGTTGTTTCCAACAACTTGAAGGGCTGGCTTGAACCCAGGGTATCAGGATAGGCTAACAGGTCAGCCTCTTCGATATCACCGCCACGAGTATTGATGGTCAAAGAGAGCACATCAGTTTTAACCGTGATAAGTTTACCTTTTCCACTGCCTGGTACAGCTTGATTCTCACTGCTCGGCATATCCGTTTGTTGCGTGGCCTGTACTGTCGTTGGCTGCGGATTTTTATCTGCTTCCCATGCTTGCCAGACCAAGAAAGAAACGAACAGCAAAGCGATGAGAAGAAGATTACGTTGCGAATCCATCGTTAGTGTTCTCTGTTATCGTTGTTTTTTACCGGTGGGACAGGATCATCACCACCTTCATGTAAAGGGTGGCATTTTAATACGCGTTTCACCGTTAACCAACAGCCTTTTATCACCCCAAATCGGCATAATGCCTCAATGCCATATTGAGAGCATGTAGGATTAAAGCGACAACGAGGCCCCAACAGCGGGCTTATTACCAACTGATATCCCCGGATTAATGCGATCAGGAAACGCGAGCCAAACGACAGTGACGACGCCATAATTTACCCAACGACTCCGTTAACGCACGGTTATCAAGCTCAGCAACGCCTTTCCTAACCAATACCACAAAATCCATAGGAGGCAAGTTATGTTGGTTTAAACGGAAGCTTTCACGGGCTAACCGCTTAATCCGGTTACGCTCATGAGCACGTTTAACATTTTTCTTGGCTATAGTAAGACCGATACGGGGATGCCCCAGCTCGTTCGGGCGACCAAGGATAGTAATCTCTGGCGAACTTGCCCGTTGGGGTTGCTGGAAAACATAAGTAAAATGCTTGGGAGTTAACAAGCGTAACTCCCTCGGAAAAGCGAGCTTAACCACTAGATGGTTAGCTTTATTACTTAGAAACGGTCAGACGAGTACGGCCTTTTGCACGACGGCGAGCCAGAACCTGACGACCATTTTTGGTAGCCATACGAGCGCGGAAACCATGAGAACGGTTACGCTTCAGTACGGATGGTTGGAAAGTGCGTTTCATAGCGATTTCTACCTAACTTAAGATTATTACTGATTCAGTAAATGCGTTGGCAGCCAGTGAGAAATAGACACCGATGCCTCAATCGCAACATCAATATAAAAGAAGCGGGATTGTAATAAAATGTACAGCCCTGAGTCAATTTACATAACACAAAGTTGGCCGGCTTTTCTACTGAGTTGGATGTTTACCAACACTCTGGCCCATGTGTACACCAGACCCTTCACCAAACATTATCGGTAAAAACTCTGGTATCGCACATAGGGTGCAATATTATACGGACTACTGAACAAAGCGCAACGATCACTGGCAGATCTTCGTTTTTTGTTATGATCCTTGGTCCGATTTTATTTTGAATATCGGCTTATTCTCGATCTGCATTTGGCATCCTCCATAATTCCACTACAACCCCTTTACAGCCCTTTATTTCACACACAATTTTATCCTGTGGATAAAAAGCGCTTAAACTGTGTAAAAGAATGAAGATCTATATCGTCTTTTGCGCTATGATCCCAAGCCATGATTTGGATCTTATCCTCGGATCATGGGGGAGCGATGACATTAAAAATCGCCATATACATAACAATTGATCCTTCCTCGCCATAGAGGAGTCGTTGTTTTGTACCCAATATAATGAGCTAACCACTCCGATTTCTTTAATTGTTAATTGGCCTTGTTTTAGGGGAGTCCACCGTGTCACTTTCGCTTTGGCAGCAATGTCTTGCCCGATTGCAGGATGAATTACCTGCCACAGAATTCAGTATGTGGATACGCCCCCTTCAGGCAGAGCTAAGTGGTAACACTCTGGCACTTTATGCCCCAAATCGGTTCGTTCTGGACTGGGTAAGAGAGAAGTATATCAACAATATCAATGGATTGTTGAATGACTTCTGTGGAGCAGAAGTACCATTATTACGTTTCGAAGTTGGCAATAAACCCGTTTCCAAAAACGATAGCCCACCACAAAGGGTTGTTGCTCATACGCCAGTTACACCTGCACCACAGAGCGCATCAGTACGCCCCAGTTGGGATAACACTACGGTACAACCAGAGCTCTCTTATCGCTCTAATGTTAACCAAAAACATACTTTTGATAACTTTGTTGAAGGTAAATCCAACCAACTTGCTCGTGCTGCTGCAAGACAGGTAGCTGATAATCCCGGCGGTGCCTATAACCCACTATTTCTTTATGGTGGTACGGGTTTGGGTAAAACCCACCTATTACATGCCGTAGGTAACAGTATTATGGCACGTAAGGCAAATGCCAAGGTGGTCTATATGCATTCTGAACGTTTTGTTCAGGATATGGTCAAGGCATTACAAAATAATGCAATAGAAGAGTTCAAACGCTATTACCGCTCTGTCGACGCATTACTGATCGATGATATTCAGTTTTTTGCCAATAAAGAACGCTCTCAAGAAGAGTTCTTCCACACATTCAATGCATTACTGGAAGGTAATCAACAGATTATTCTGACATCAGATCGCTACCCAAAAGAGATCAATGGGGTAGAAGATCGGTTAAAATCCCGTTTTGGCTGGGGGCTAACCGTCGCAATTGAACCACCGGAACTCGAAACCCGTGTCGCTATTTTGATGAAAAAGGCAGACGAAAACGAAATCCAGTTACCAGGAGAAGTTGCTTTCTTTATAGCCAAACGTCTGCGTTCTAATGTCCGTGAGCTTGAAGGGGCATTGAACAGGGTAATAGCAAATGCCAATTTTACTGGCCGAGCGATTACTATTGATTTTGTCCGTGAAGCATTACGTGATCTGTTAGCACTGCAAGAAAAACTGGTTACCATTGATAATATTCAGAAAACAGTCGCTGAGTATTATAAAATCAAGGTGGCCGATTTACTTTCCAAACGGCGCTCCCGTTCCGTTGCCCGTCCAAGGCAAATGGCAATGGCGCTGGCAAAAGAGTTAACCAACCACAGCTTGCCTGAAATCGGGGATGCCTTTGGTGGACGTGACCACACAACTGTGCTGCATGCTTGTCGTAAAATCGAGCAACTGCGTGAAGAAAGTCACGACATCAAAGAGGATTTTTCTAACTTAATCAGAACATTGTCTTCCTAGTGCTATGAAATTTATCATTGAACGTGAGCAATTGTTAAAACCACTGCAACAGGTCAGTAGCCCGCTGAGTGGGCGTCCTACTCTGCCTATTCTTGGTAATTTATTACTACAGGTTACAGAAGGTTCCCTGTTGCTGACCGGCACAGATTTAGAAATGGAAATGATGGCAAGAGTCACGCTTTCATTGCCACACGAAGAAGGTGCAACCACGGTACCGGCACGTAAATTCTTTGATATCTGGCGAGGTTTGCCAGATGGGGCCGAGATCAGTGTAGAACTGGATGGCGACCGCCTATTGGTGCGTTCTGGTCGCAGCCGTTTCTCACTTTCCACATTGCCCGCTTCTGATTTTCCAAATCTTGATGACTGGCAAAGTGAGGTGGAGTTTTCACTGCCACAAGCCACACTGAAGCGCCTTATTGAATCAACTCAATTCTCAATGGCTCACCAGGATGTCCGCTATTACCTCAACGGTATGTTGTTTGAAACCGAAGGAGAAGAGCTGCGTACAGTTGCAACGGATGGTCACCGTCTGGCAGTCTGTTCTATGGGAATTGGTCAAAAGCTGCCTTCCCATTCGGTCATCGTGCCACGTAAAGGCGTTATTGAACTAATGAGATTGCTGGATGGTGGCGATACTCCGCTACAGTTACAAATTGGCAGTAACAATATTCGTGCCCACGTTGGCGACTTTATTTTCACCTCTAAATTGGTGGATGGACGTTTTCCTGATTATCGTCGCGTATTACCAAAGAACCCGGATAAAACTCTGGAAGCTAATTGCGATATGCTGAAACAGGCTTTTTCACGCGCAGCTATTCTCTCTAATGAGAAATTTCGCGGAGTTCGCCTTTATTTCAGTGAAAACCAGCTAAAAATCACAGCAAATAACCCTGAACAGGAAGAAGCCGAAGAGATTGTAGATGTCAGCTATCAAGGTGCTGAAATGGAAATAGGCTTTAATGTCAGTTACGTGCTAGATGTTCTCAATACACTAAGATGTGAAGAGGTCCGTTTACTACTGACTGATGCTATTTCCAGTGTTCAGATAGAAGACTGTGCAAACCACAATGCGGCTTATGTCGTGATGCCAATGCGCCTGTAACCGGATTTTTATTTCAGGTATATGACTCTCACGCGTTTACTTATCCGCGGTTTTCGTAATATCGCCGCCGCTGATTTGCCTCTAGCTACCGGATTTAACTTTCTGGTTGGATCTAATGGCAGCGGCAAAACCAGCGTACTGGAAGCGATTTATACGCTGGGTCACGGGCGCTCTTTTCGTAGTATTCAGGCGGGACGGGTAATCCGTCATGACTGCGATGAGTTCGTTCTACATGGGCGGTTAGGACAACAGGAGAATGAGCGGGAACGGTCTATCGGTCTGAGTAAAAACCGTAATGGCGACAGTAAAGTTAGAATTGATGGTAGTGATGGCTGTAAAATTGCAGAATTGGCCAAGATGTTACCTATGCAGCTTATTACTCCAGAAGGGTTTACCCTGTTAAATGGCGGGCCAAAGTATCGACGGGCTTTTATTGACTGGGGATGCTTTCACAATGAGCCACGCTTTTTTTCTGCATGGGTAAACTTAAAACGGCTACTCAAACAACGCAATGCAGCACTACGACAAGTTACCCGCTACAGCCAGATACGGCCTTGGGATCAGGAATTGGTACCACTCGCTAACCAAATAAATCAGTGGCGTGGTGAATATGTTACAAACATCACTCAGGATATCACGAATACCTGTAAGCAGTTTTTACCCGAATTTACATTAAGTTTCTCTTTTCAACAAGGATGGGACAAAGAGAGTGATTATGCTGAATTACTGGAGCGCCAATTTGAGCGTGACAGAACGTTAACCTATACAGCTTCCGGCCCACATAAGGCAGATCTGCGCATTCGTGCAGAAGGAACGCCAGTAGAAGATATGCTATCCCGCGGTCAATTAAAGTTACTGATGTGCGCACTGCGGCTAGCACAGGGTGAATATTTCACCCGACAGAGCGGACAACAATGTCTGTATCTGCTTGATGATTTTGCCTCCGAACTGGATGCCGGCCGCCGTCAGTTGCTGGCCGCTCGTCTAAAATCCACGCAAGCTCAGGTATTTGTCAGTGCGATAAATCCTGACCAAATAACAGACATGCTTGATGGAAATAGCAAGATGTTTCGCGTGGAAAATGGCAAAATAGAGGTTCAACCATAGGATTAAAAATGAGCGAGAAACGTTGATGTCGAATACATATGACTCCTCAAGTATCAAGGTATTAAAAGGGCTGGATGCGGTTCGTAAACGTCCGGGCATGTATATCGGTGATACAGACGATGGTACCGGCTTACACCACATGGTCTTCGAGGTTGTCGACAACGCTATCGACGAAGCCCTCGCAGGCCACTGTAGTGAAGTTATCGTCACTATCCATGCTGATAACTCAGTCTCCGTACAGGATGATGGCCGCGGTATTCCTACCGGTATACACGAAGAAGAAGGTGTTTCAGCAGCTGAAGTTATTATGACGGTGCTGCATGCGGGGGGTAAATTCGATGATAACTCTTATAAGGTCTCCGGCGGTTTACATGGCGTAGGGGTTTCTGTTGTTAACGCCTTGTCTGAAAAGCTGGAGTTGGTTATCCGCCGTGACGGTAAAGTTCATGAACAGACTTATCACCTTGGTGTGCCACAAAGCCCACTGAAAGTCGTTGGAGAAACTGAACAAACAGGTACCCGTGTCCGCTTCTGGCCGAGCATGGATACTTTCAGTAATAACACAGAATTCCAGCACGACATTCTGGCTAAACGCCTGCGTGAACTATCCTTCCTGAATTCCGGTGTATCCATCCGTCTTATTGATAAGCACACTAATATAGAAGACCACTTCCATTATGAAGGTGGAATTAAAGCGTTTGTTGAGTTCCTAAATAAAAACAAAACACCCATTCATCCAAATGTTTTCTATTTTTCTACAGAAAAAGATGGCATCGGCGTTGAAATTTCAATGCAATGGAATGATGGTTTCCAGGAAAATATTTACTGCTTTACCAATAATATCCCACAACGCGATGGGGGAACTCACTTAGTTGGCTTCCGTACTGCGATGACACGTACCCTTAATAGTTACATGGATAAAGAAGGGTACAATAAGAAATCCAAAGTCAGCGCCACTGGTGATGATGCCCGGGAAGGTTTAGTTGCTGTTATTTCCGTTAAAGTGCCTGATCCAAAATTCTCTTCTCAGACTAAAGACAAACTCGTCTCCTCCGAAGTGAAAACTGCGGTTGAAACGCTGATGAATGAGAAGCTGGTGGAATACTTATTGGAAAATCCAAACGACGCTAAAACCGTTGTCAGTAAAATTATTGATGCTGCTCGCGCTCGTGAAGCAGCCCGTAAAGCGCGTGAAATGACACGTCGTAAAGGCGCTCTTGATCTGGCTGGGCTGCCAGGCAAACTGGCAGATTGTCAGGAACGTGATCCAGCACTCTCTGAACTCTACTTAGTGGAAGGGGACTCTGCGGGTGGCTCGGCAAAACAGGGACGGAACCGTAAAAATCAGGCAATTTTGCCGCTAAAAGGCAAAATCCTGAATGTCGAAAAAGCACGTTTCGATAAAATGCTCTCTTCTCAGGAAGTAGCAACCCTGATCACTGCATTGGGCTGCGGTATTGGCCGTGACGAATATAACCCAGATAAGCTACGTTACCACAGCATTATCATCATGACGGATGCGGACGTCGATGGTTCTCATATTCGTACCCTATTGCTGACTTTCTTCTATCGTCAAATGCCAGAAATCATTGAACGTGGTCATGTGTTTATTGCTCAACCACCGTTGTATAAAGTCAAAAAAGGCAAACAAGAACAATATATTAAAGATGATGAAGCAATGGATGAGTACCAACTATCCATTGCACTAGATGGCGCTTCACTTTACACCAATGAACACGCGCCAGCCTTGAGAGGCGAACTGCTGGAAAAATTGGTGACCGAATTTAATGGTGTTCAAAAAATCATTAAACGCATGGAACGTCTGTATCCGCTAAGTTTATTGAATAGCCTAATTTATCATCCGAAACTGACCGAAGAAGTATTGTCTGATAAGGCGAAAGTTGAAGAATGGATTGAAATGCTGGTCATCCGTCTGAATGACAGTGAACAAAACGGCAGCAGCTACAGTTATCGCCTCCATGAAAATCGTGAGCGCCAAATGTACGAACCGGTGCTGTGTGTTCGTACACATGGTGTTGATACTGATTATCTATTGGACTTCGATTTTGTCCACGGTGGCGAATATCACCGTATCACTCTATTAGGCGACAAACTTCGCAACTTGATCGAAGAAGACGCGTACATCGAACGTGGTGAACGCCGCCAACCAGTTAGCAGCTTTGAACAAGCGCTAAACTGGTTGACTAAAGAGTCACGCCGTGGGTTGTCTATACAGCGTTATAAAGGTTTGGGAGAAATGAACCCTGAACAGTTATGGGAAACGACCATGAACCCGGAAACTCGCCGCATGATGCGTGTGACAGTAAAAGATGCCATTGCAACTGACCAACTATTCACAACTCTGATGGGTGATGCTGTTGAACCTCGGCGAGCGTTTATTGAAGAAAATGCCCTGAAAGCAGCCAACATTGATATCTAGTTGATATTATTATCAATTTAAAAAGCGCTCATATTAATTCTCTATGGGCGTTTTTTTTATCTGTTATTTATAACCAATAAAGTGTAATTTATTTAATGTTTCTGTAAAACATCACTTAAATATAATCTGGGGGTATAATATGGCTGACATGATTTACATGACAATAAAGGGAAAAAAACAGGGGTTAATATCGGCTGGATGTTCTTCTGTTGATTCTATTGGTAATAAATATCAAGCAAACCATCTTGATCAGATATTAGTTTATAGCTTAAGCCATGCGATAACACGGGCTCAAAATGTTGATCATCAACCCATTATTATCCAAAAACCTATCGACAAATCATCACCATTACTCGGTGTTGCTATTTCTGAGAATGAGTCTCTTGAATGCTCTATTGATTTTTACCGAACTAACTCAAATGGTGCTCAAGAACGTTATTACAATATAAAGATCACTGGCGCCACAATCACTGAAATAAGTGTCTTACATCCACATTCATTGAATCATAATGAGCTTCCACCATAGGAAGATTTTTCAAAACTCACTAATCCGTGAAATTTCCAACAGAATAGTCTCGTATTGGTACTAAGCGGGGGGTATATATGGCAAAGATTGGCTATATTTAGGTGCCAATAAATGACCAGAACGGTGGTTTATGAAAAAATGCGTTGATATGTATAAATTATCATCTATTTTTGTAGGGAAAATCTGTGAAAAAATAATCAATGAACAGAGCTAAAAGTTCACGCCAGAAGAAACAGATATTGATTTGTAGAGATTTCCTTTTCCACACGCAATAAAGTACAAGTAGTTAAATTATTAGAAAAAATAATAAATTAACCAACCTGATTTGTATCATCTCCCACACATTTCCCATCGAATGATTTAATAATTCGGATACTTCAACATAGCGGGACACCTTAACAGGAGAACCGCTAATATGGCACAAGATTATCATCACGGCGTCCGTGTACAGGAAATTAACGAGGGCACGCGTACCATCACTACAGTTAGCACCGCTATTGTTGGTATGGTCTGTACTGGTCCTGAAGCAGACGAAAAAACTTTTCCACTAAACACTCCGGTCTTGATTACTGATGTTTCACTCGCCATTGGCAAAGCTGGTAAAACCGGTACATTGCCTCAGGCACTCAAAGCTATCTCAGACCAGTCTAAACCCGTTACTGTTGTTGTCCGTGTAGCACAAGGTGAAACGGAAGAACAAACTACCAGCAACATCATTGGTACTACAACTAATGAAGGTAAGAAAACCGGTATACAGGCACTGTTGGCAGCACAAAGCCAATTAGGTGTGAAGCCTCGTATTCTGGGAGTCCCTGGGCTGGATACAAAAGCTGTTGCTGTTGAGTTGGCGAGTATCGCGCAGAAACTGAGAGCAATGGCTTATATCAGTGCCTATGGCAGTAAGACTATCTCAGAAGTTATCGAATATCGCAAAAACTTCAGTCAACGAGAACTGATGTTGATTTGGCCTGATTTTTTAAGTTGGGATACTGTTTCTAATAAAGAAACTATCGCCTACGCTACAGCTCGTGCATTGGGTTTGCGTGCAAAAATTGATGAAGAAACAGGTTGGCACAAAACACTGTCCAACATCGGTGTCAATGGTGTGACCGGTCTTTCAGCAGACGTCTTCTGGGATCTTCAAGATCCAGCAACAGATTCAGGCCTGCTAAACCAAAATGGTATTACGACACTTATCCGTAAGAACGGCTTCCGTTTCTGGGGTTCCCGTACCTGCGCAGATGACCCATTGTTCCAGTTCGAAAGTTACACTCGTACTGCCCAAGTATTAGCTGACACTATGGCAGAAGCACATATGTGGGCGATCGATAAACCACTGACTCCTTCACTGGTACGAGACATTATCGAAGGTATCAATGCTAAGTTCCGCGAACTGAAATCTGGGGGTTACATTATTGACGGTCAGTGTTGGTATGACGAAAACGCCAATGATAAAGACACCTTGAAAGCGGGCAAATTGACCCTCGATTACGACTATACACCTGTACCACCACTGGAAAACATGATGTTACGCCAGCGTATTACAGATCGTTACCTGATGGATTTCGCGAAAAGCATAAACGGCTAAGGGGACACAGATGGCATTACCTCGCAAACTTAAATTCCTGAACTTATTTAATGATGGCAATAGTTATCAGGGAATCGTGGAAGAACTTACTCTGCCTAAGCTGAGTCGTAAACTGGAAACCTATCGTGGCGGTGGTATGAACGGTAGCGCAACCGTGGACTTAGGCTTGGATGAAGGTGCATTGGACGTTGAATTTACTCTGGGAGGTATGGAAGCTCAACATTATCGGCAATGGGGTCTGACCAAAGCCGATGGCGTGATGTTGCGCTTTGCGGGCTCCTGCCAGCGCGATGATACCAGCGATGTGATTGCTGTTGAAATCGTGATGCGTGGCCGTTTCCATGAATTTGACCACGGTACTTATAAGCAAGGAGATAATACTCAGACCAAAATCAGCGCTAAAAACACCTATTTTAAATTGACATGGGACGGTGAAGTTCTGATCGAAGTGGATACCGTTAACATGGTTGAAGTCGTTAATGGTGAGGATCGCTTGGCAGATCACCGTCGCGCTATGGGTCTTTAATCTAATCGGATAAACAAGGTTGAACCATGACAGAAACACTAATTACTCAAAACGACGAGCAGCGCACAATCGTATTAGAAGAACCGCTTGCACGTGGTAGTAGCAACATCACTGAAGTGGTGGTGCGCAAACCGAACAGTGGCGCGCTGCGGGGTGCTCGGCTACAGGCTTTGCTGGAGATGGATGTGGATTCAATGATATTGGTTTTGCCACGTGTTACCACACCAGCGCTCACTAAAAGCGACCTGTTGTCAATGACACCCGGCGATCTGATTAATCTCAGTGTTGAGGTGGTCAATTTTTTGTTACCGAAGTCGGCGAAGTCCGGTTTCCAGACCGACTAACCGTAGATGAATTGGTGGCAGATATTGCCACCGTTTTCCACTGGTCTCCGGCAGTGACAGATGAAATGTCACTACCGGAATTACTGGACTGGCGACATCGGGCCATCTTACGAAGTGGTGCAGAAAATGAGTAATACACAGTCACAGCTTAAATTGGTAATACAGTCCGTTAATAAGCTGACCAGCGCCTTGAAATCTGCCCAGCGAAATAATAAAAGGTTGGCGGATTCTCTCCGGCAAAATCGCGATGAATTCAAGCGATTAAATCAGACTTATGAAGCAATTAAACCTTATTCTGCTCCTGAATATGCGAAGGAAACTGCGCATACCAGTAACAAAAAGGAAGAAGATCGCGGTGAAGGTCGTTATAGCAAAATCAAAGAGCTTCGTGACCGCGTTAGCCAATATGGTGCTAGTGCAAAATCAGCCGGTAGCAACATACTGACAACCAGTAAAAACTTTCTGATGCCGGGTTATGATCTTAATGTTCAAATGTCTAAAATTCAGGCACAAACCAATATTGAAAAAAATTCTCCTGAATACGCCATGTTGCTTAACCAAAGTCGTGAGTTGAGCAAAAGTACAGGGATTCCGGCCAGTCAGATTGCACAGGGACAGAGCCTGTATGCCTCCAAGGGGTATTCTCCTGACCAGATAAAGAATGTGATGCCTGGTGCGGTATTAATGTCTCAGGCAAGCGGTACAGATTTCGCCAATGTGGTTGATATTAGTACTAATGTACTGGAAGGGTTTAAATTACAATCCGAAGAGATGGGGCATGTTAGTGATGTTTTGACGGCAACGTTTATTGGCTCAAAAACAACGTTGGCGGGATTGGGTGACACCATGAAATCTGCCGCTCCAGCGGCCACTTCTTTGGGGATTGATATTGAAACCGTTGCGGCTGCTACAAGAAAGCTAAGTGATGCCAATATTAAGGGAAGTGAAGCTGGAGAGGCTTTGAGCAATGTACTAAGTCGGTTGGCTGAACCACCTAAAGCTGCTGCCGCCGCATTGAAACAACTAGATATTAAAACTCGTGATGCTAAAGGTAATTTACGGCAATTACCTGATATTCTCGTTGAACTAGATGATAAAACCCGTTCAATGAACGGTAAACAACGTACGAGTTATTTCACCGCAATTGGTGGTGAAAACGCTGCTCCTGCTTTGGATATATTGGTAAATCAGGCAGGGCAGGGAGGATTGCAAACTTTTATCGCTGGACTAAAAAATGTTCAAGGTGAATCCCAAAAAGTTGCATCTGTAGTGACGAATAATCTCACCGGTGATATCCAAAAACTCAATGCCGCTTGGAGTAATCTGGGCGTTCAGATGTTTTCTGGCGTAGAAGGTCCTGCAAGAGAAGTCACTCAGCAAGTAACAAATGTAGTCAATAAAGTCAGTGAATGGATGGAAGCCAACCCACGCTTGGCTGCAACGCTTGCGACTATTACGGTGGTGGTCGGAGGCATGTTAACTGTGTTTGGCGCATTGGCACAGGCGATCGCTTCGATATTGCTTCCATTAGCTGTAGCGAAATATAGTCTTACTTTCTTTGGTAGTACTGGTGTGAGGGCGCTCGGATTAGTCGGGAATGCTCTGAAAATGTTGGGTAGCACTATGATGATCGTCGGTCGTTTGATGATGGCTAACCCAATCCTCGCCATTATTGGTGTCATTGCGATGGCAGCTGTTTATATTTGGCAAAACTGGGAAACATTGGGGCCGAAATTTTCTCAGCTTTGGGAAAATATTAAAATTAGCCTAAGTGAGAAATGGGAATCCATTAAACAAAGTGTTTTGCAAACCTGGGAAAGTATTAAAACTAATATCAGTAATGCCTGGGAATTAGTTAAGCAGAACACGTTGGATATCTGGGAGAATATTAAAATATCGATTTCGGATAAATGGAATGAAATTATTACTGACGTAATGAATCTGTCAAGTAAATTTAAAGAGGTTGGCACAGCGATAGTTAACAGTTTATTGGAGGGGATTAATGAAAAATGGGAAGCCCTGAAAAATAAACTGACTTCATTGTCTGAGTATCTCCCTGACTGGATGCGGTCAAAGGAGGATATTTCAAAAGACGCCAGTAATAATGTGAGTCCTAATGTTAGTTCGGTTCTGCCCAAACATGACAAGGGGGGAATTATTCCGGCTGGCCGATTTGGTATTGTTGGTGAATATGGACCAGAAATTGTCACTGGCCCTGTTAATGTTATTAGCCGCCGACAGACTGCTAAACTTGCTGCCGCTGCGGCATTTTCTTTGAGCGTAATGGCGCCTTCTACCGCAGCCAGAACCGCACCATTGCATGTTCAGAGCTTACCGGTTCATGCTTATCCTCAGATTCAGGAAAAGAAAGCGGACAAACGTCAGATGGTAGAGTACCGCAGTGAATCACCGGTCTATCATATAAATATCTATGGTGCACCGGGGCAATCTGCGCAGGATATTGCAGCAGCGGTTAGGCGCGAATTGGATGATCGGGAACGTAAACAGCAGGCGCGTTTACGCAGTTCATTCTCTGATAGAGGAGAATTCTAATTATGATGGCTGCACTGGGTTTATTTGTTTTTATGTTGAAAACCACACCATACCAGAGTATGCAACATCAGCAGTCATGGCGGCATGCTTTTAACAGCCGTATCGGGATGCGGCCTGCCTGGCAATTTCTGGGGCCGGATAACGACACAATGACACTTTCCGGTTCGTTATATCCAGAAATTACCGGTGGTCGTTTATCATTGACGGTACTACAAGTGATGGCTGATAGCGGTAAAGCTTGGTCCTTTATAGATGGCAGTGGCACGGTTTACGGTATGTTTGTCATTGAGAGTATCGACCAGACGAAAACTGAATTTATGTCGAATGGTTCTGCCCGCAAAATTGATTTCACATTGACATTACGGCGAGTGGATAGTTCTCTAAGTGAAATGTTCGGTGATCTTCAGGAACAATTCTCTATGCTTACAGACAATTTGTCAGATAGAGTCAGAGAGGTGTTGCCATGACATCTGAATTTGGCAGAGGTTCCGAAAAAGGCAGTGCACCGGCATTTCTTTTGGAAATTGACAATAAAGATATCAGCGGGCGCATTCAATCGCGCCTGATATCACTAACAATGACAGATAATCGTGGCTTTGAAGCCGACCAGCTTGATATTGAACTGGATGATGCAGATGGAAGTTTGGTGCTACCTTCCAGAGGTAATGTAATTTCATTGGCGTTGGGATGGCGTGATCAGCCACTGATTAGTAAAGGGCGTTTTACTGTGGATGAAATTGGTCACAGTGGAGCGCCGGACAAATTAACAATTCGTGCCCGTAGTGCTGATTTCCGTGAATCTCTCAATATGAGACGTGAAGAGTCTTATCATCAGAAAACAATAGGTGATATTGTCCATACTATCGCTGCTAGAAATAACCTTACCGCTGATTTACATCAGGATATTGCGAAGATATTTATTAATCATATTGATCAGACGAATGAGTCAGATGGTAGTTTTCTTACGCGCTTGGCAAGGCAAGAAGGGGCAATTGCTTCAGTAAAAAATGGTAAGTTGATATTTATTCGGCAGGGACAGAATAAAACAGCCAGTGGTGCGGTTATCCCTGCATTAGTGATTACACGTCGGTCAGGTGACAACCACAATTTTACGCTATCCGACCGAGAGTCTTATACTGGCGTGGTAGCAAACTGGTTGGATGTCCGTAAACCGGAGAAAAAACATACCTTAACCGTTGAGCGAAAAAGTCAGAAAAATGCTGATAAATTAACCTCTTATTTAGTAGGTAGCAAAGATAATGTATTAGAACTTTCCCGTATTTATGCTGATGAAGCCAGTGCTAAACGTGCTGCCAAGGTTGCCTGGGAAAAAATACAACGCGGAGCAGCGACGTTTTCGATTCAACTGGCTCAGGGGCGTGCAGATCTCTACCCTGAAATACCAATCAAAGTTACCGGCTTTAAACCAGAAATAGATGCTGCCGAATGGACATTAACGACAGTCACTCACACGGTGAATGGATCTGGTGGTGGTTTTACAACAGCACTGACTCTGGAATTAAAAATTGATGATCTCGACATGAAATAATTGTTCTTTAAGTGAGATCTCATTGCTATATTGTTCACATTATGAGAGTTCATGTTTTAGTTAAGGGTAAGAAAATATGATCAAGTGTCCTCTTTGTGGTAAAGCGGCTCATGCACGCAGCAGCTTTGAGCATTCCTGCCATACAAAAGAACGTTATAATCAATGCCAAAATATCAATTGTGGTGCAACTTTCGTCAGCCATGAAACGTTTGTTCGCTTTATTTCCAAACCTGGTGAAGTAATAAGTGTTAAGCCGCATCCCAAAGAAAAAACTAAAACTCAATTGAATGTGACTTGAAAATTAAAAGTTAATGGTAAATATTTGCCACCAAACAGGTGGCTTTTTACTTGGATGCTCGATTTGTTATATATCTTGCTGCTAGCTACGTTGCTAAATATCTTGTGAATTAGTTAATAAATTCACTTGCGTCCCTGGTCATATTTTGTCAGTTTTGATGTAATCAGAATCACTGATCAACACTCACCAAAGTAGGACAATAATGATGAAAAATGTGGGCTTTATCGGCTGGCGCGGTATGGTCGGCTCAGTATTAATGCAGCGTATGATTGAAGAGCAGGATTTTGATGTTATTCGTCCGGTATTCTTCACGACATCACAATACGGACAGCCAGCACCTGATTTCACTGGTCAGCAAGGTACGTTACAGAATGCTTTCGATATCGAAGCTCTTGGTGTTTTGGATATTATTATTAGCTGCCAGGGGGGAGATTATACTAATGAGATTTATCCAAAGTTAAGGGCAACGGGTTGGCAGGGATATTGGATTGATGCAGCGTCAGCGCTGCGTATGAATGCTGATTCCATTATTATTCTTGATCCAGTTAACCATACGCATATTCAGCAAGGTCTTAATAAAGGCATAAAAACTTTTGTTGGTGGTAATTGTACCGTTAGCCTAATGTTGATGTCTTTAGGCGGCTTATTTGCTAATGATTTAGTTGAATGGGTTTCTGTTGCAACTTATCAGGCGGCTTCTGGTGCTGGTGCTCGTCATATGCGGGAATTGCTGGTTCAGATGGGATCTCTACATACTCAGGTAGCAAAAGAGTTGCAAGATCCGGCATCGGCTATTCTGGATATTGAAAGAAAAGTAACGGATTTCACCCGTAGTGGAGTTATGTCAACTGAGCAATTTGGCGTGCCGTTGGCTGGTAGTTTGATTCCGTGGATTGATAAACAACTTGATAATGGCCAAAGCCGTGAAGAGTGGAAAGGGCAGGCAGAAACCAACAAGATTTTGAATACCGGTAATAACATCATTACTGTGGATGGGTTGTGTGTGCGTATTGGTGCTTTGCGTTGCCACAGTCAGGCATTTACTCTGAAATTGAAAAAAGATATTTCGATTCCTGAAATTGAGCAATTACTGGCTGCGCATAATGACTGGGTTCGTGTTATTCCAAATGATCGCGAATTGAGTATGCGCGAATTAACCCCGGCTGCCGTAACGGGAACTTTGAATACTCCTGTAGGACGTTTACGTAAGCTGAATATGGGCTCAGAGTATTTATCTGCTTTTACTGTAGGTGACCAATTGTTGTGGGGAGCAGCAGAGCCTCTGCGTCGTATGCTGCGTATCTTGGTTTAATTATTTTAATCTATTTATTTATGTGAAAATCCACTCGTTATTCGAGTGGATTTATCTATATGGCATTTGATGGTTCTGTTGATTGTTTCTTTATTGGTTTATTTTTGTTATGTTATATAAGTAATGTTAATGATTTTTTCGGTTTGAAAATAAAAAATCGGTTTTATAGGGGGAGATATGAAGCAAGATAACCTACTGGATTTAAAGGTAAGGGAATTAAGAGAGTTGGCGAAAACTTTATCTTTTCGCTATTTAACTCATAGTAAAATAAGAATGGATTTTAATTCAAAAATAAATCTTTTTGTAGAGGATATACTAAATAGCTTTCCATAATACTGATACACCTATGCCTTTTGTTTTCTTTTTGAACAATATTGGTTCTGTATCCTATCTCATTGATTATACAGACCATTTTGATGAAAAAGCTGTATATCTTGGTACACAAGGGCTGGTTGGAAGTGGAGCATAATTATGAAAACTTAT
>NZ_JAJAFZ010000063.1:0-25975 GCF_025384895.1 Photorhabdus kayaii | reverse complement strand
TTCAAAAAGTAATTGAACTGAGGATAGCATCATGAATCAACGCCGTAGTGTTAATCCATCGGGAAAATATCTGATGGCGCTTGATGCAGGAACAGGGAGTGTTCGTGCAGTGATATTTGATCTTGAAGGGAATCAAATAGCTGCGGGGCAGGCTGAATGGATACATCAGCCTGTACCTGATGTACCGGGTTCAATGGAGTTTGATTTAGCGACGAACTGGCAGCTCGCTTGCCAATGTATTCGCCAGGCGCTAAAAACCGCGCAATTGCCCGCCAGTGCTATTCAGGGGGTGGCTTCTTGCTCTATGCGGGAAGGTATCGTGCTTTATAACCGCAATGGTGAGCCGATCTGGGCTTGTGCTAATGTGGATGCGCGTTCCAGCCAAGAAGTGAGTGAATTGAAGGCGTTGTATGACAGCACTTTTGAATATGATGTGTATCGGTGTTCAGGGCAAACATTAGCGTTGGGTGCAATGCCTCGTCTGTTATGGTTGGCTCATCATCGCCCGGCTATCTATCGTCAGGCAGCCGCTTTAACCATGATCAGCGACTGGCTGGCAAATATGCTCAGTGGTGAATTGGCTGTTGATCCCTCCAATGCGGGTACGACAGGTATGCTGGATCTGGTGAGCCGTGATTGGCGTCCCGATTTACTTGAGATGGCAGGATTGCGTTCCGATATTCTTTCGCCGGTAAAAGAGACTGGGACCTTGTTAGGTTACGTCACGGAGAAAGCTTCTGCTCAATGTGGACTGAATATTGGCACACCGGTCATTATGGGCGGTGGTGATGTCCAACTTGGTTGTCTTGGTTTAGGTGTTGTTAAGCCAGCGCAGACTGCCGTTATCGGTGGTACTTTCTGGCAGCAGGTTGTTAATTTACCAGCGCCGGTTACTGACCCAAATATGAATACACGGATAAACCCTCATGTTATTCCCGGTATGGTGCAGGCGGAGTCCATTAGTTTCTTTACTGGCTTGACGATGCGTTGGTTTAGGGATGCATTTTGCGCGGAAGAAAAGCTGTTGGCGGAGCGTCTTGGCGTTGATACTTATAGCTTATTGGAAGATATGGCGGCCAGAGTCCCGGCGGGCGCTTATGGTGTTATACCCATTTTCTCTGATGTGATGCGGTTTAAAGCTTGGTATCATGCCGCACCTTCCTTTATTAACCTTTCCATTGATCCTGAGAAATGCAATAAAGCGACCCTATTTCGTGCGTTGGAAGAGAATGCAGCGATTGTCTCGGCCTGTAATCTGGATCTGATTTCTGCCTTTTCGGCAGTAAAACCGGATTCACTGGTATTCGCTGGTGGTGGTTCAAAAGGAAAATTATGGAGCCAGATTTTATCTGATGTGGCAGGGTTGCCGGTTCGGGTGCCGATGGTTAAAGAATCGACCGCTTTAGGCTGTGCAATTGCTGCTGGAGTGGGGGTTGGGCTTTATGATGCAATGGGGACGACAGGGGAAAAACTGGTGCGTTGGCAACATGAATATCAGCCAAATCCTGAACATTATGAAGTATATCAAAAGGCTAAACAGGATTGGCAGGCGATATATGCTGATCAATTAACGTTGGTCGATCATGGTTTGACAACTTCATTATGGAAAGCGCCGGGATTATAGCTTGCAATAAGTTGATCTGCCGTATTGCTGGGTGCGCTTGTGCTGATAGGCGACTTGTGCACCAAGTATTCCCTTAATTTTTTAATTAATTTTGCATGGATTGATGGTAATGGTTACTTGTCTCATGAAACCGTACTATTGTTTGGTTTTATTCAACTAAGAATGAATAGACATGTAGGAACAAAGACTTAAGTCTAGATTCTTGCTTATTAATCAGGTTGTAAAAATCGGATTAGGTTCTTTTTTAAACTATCTACTATTTTGAAAATTTGCCTTGTTGCTATTTACTATTGTGACGATAATCAAATTAGTTTTCTTGACTGATATAAATAATTAAACTACTTTTTAATAGCTACCCTGTATAAGCTAATTCAAAAAAATCGATTTAGCAGTTATCACGATATTTATGTAGTTAAGTTCCTTGTATGAGCTGGATCACACAAAAAGCCTTTTTAGAGCTGAAGATTAATATTGGCATAGTCTGTACATATTAAAAATATCTGAATTTTTAATAAACATTCATGAATGTTGCTTTATAAATTAAACTCTAAACACAAAGGACGACCACATGAAACTTGATGAACTATTTCTGCGTGCGCTTGCGCGCCAAGGTGTAACCAAATGCTTCGGTATTGTAGGCGGTGAAGCAGAGGCTATTAGATTTGCAAATCAAATTGGTATCGAATTCTTCCTTACAAGACATGAATTTACAGCTGGCATTATGGCTGATGTTTTAGGAAGATTTACAGGAAAACCGCAAATGTGCTGGTCTACTTTTGGTCCCGGCCTTACCAATATAGCGACAGGAGTATGTTCAGGAATATTAGATCGTTCTCCTATGATAGTAGCATCAGCTCAAATACCAAATGAACAGGCTAAGTACAACTTAACTCATCAATGTATTGATAATGTAAGTTTTATGAAGCCAATTACAAAGGTAAGTTTCCAGATCGAAGGTATTAAAGACATTCGACAAAAAATCCCTTCCGCAATAAAGGTATCTATTGATAAATTACCTGGCCCAGTTTATATGAGTATACCTATAGATGTCCTTAAGCAGGAAATCTCTGCTCAAGAAGCTGCTAATATTCTTGAAGGATTGCAAATACCAAAAAGAACGGAACCTGCGGCACCTGTAGTGGCTAATTTGGAAAAAGTAGCTAGCTTGGTAAATAATTCACGTTATCCAATGATCATCATTGGTAACCAGGTACTACGGGAACAAGCTCAAAATGAAGTAAGACTCTTTGCAGAGCAGCTCAATGTTCCAATAATATGTTCTTTGGCTGCAAAAGGTGCAATATCTGAAAAACATCGTTTATTTTTAACCGCAGCTAATAAATATCTTGATGGAGTATATCGTCGGCCAATAGTATCAGACCTTTTCGACGATGTTGATCTTCTTATTTTAATCGGTTACGACTTTGGGGAAGATCTAAAACCATCTTTGTGGGGCTGTAATAAGGATACTATTGTAATAAATAGTTTCGATATTCCGATGGAAGAAGTTTTTCAGCCAAAAGTGAATTGTTTAGGCAATATTGAGCAGTCATTGCGTTATCTCAGGAATGTTTGTACTGTGAGGAACCAAGGTTTCTCTGAAAAACATAAAGAGCTTAAAGAGATCTTCGATGAGCGAAAAGCAATTAGTGTTAAGCCTGGAACGACTGATATTCCTAGGATTATGAAGGTAATCAGCAACTATTTGGGGGATAGTGGTATTCTATGCAGTGATGTCGGTTTGCACAAACAGTACGCTGGTTTATTAGCCCCTACTCATATGCCTAATAGATTCATCTGTTCCAACGTGTGTGGAAGTTTTGGTTTCGGCCTTCCCGCAGCGTTAGCCGCGAAGCTTTGTAATCCCTCAGAAAAAGTTGTAGCCATTTGTGGCGATGGCGGTTTTCATTCTACAAGTCAAGACTTGGAAACAGCTGTTAGATACAAATTGCCAGTTATCATCATAGTACTGTCAGATTCTTGTTTCGGTTTAATAAAGTATTATCAAGGCTTACATAGTGAAGAACCGGTAAAAGGCATGACAGAGCTAGGGCCGGTTCAATTTCATTTATTGGCGAATGCTAACGGAATGAAATCTGTTTTACTCAAGAATCCAGAAGAACTTCCGAAAGTCTTGGAACAGGCATATCTTCTTAATGAACCGTTTTTAATTGAGATCCCTGTTGCTTACGACTATAACCTATTAAAGCATGTAGCTTGATTCGATGCATGATTTATGGATTTGATATACTTATAGAGTAAATTTATATGGACGCAAGAACTGACTATTTTATTCAGTCCGCATTAGAAGTTTTTGGAGAGAATCTCCTTGGTATTGTGGAAACTGATTCATATCTCCGTCAACCCGATTATTCTTCTCGGTGTGTGAGGCATTTCTACGTGATTTTACCTGATAATTTCGTCACAGGTTGCATTACATCGCTAAGATACCTTCAGGCGGAGTTTTTTGAGTTTACCCTAAATTATCTTACGATTAATGAGTTGTCATATTATCCGCCTCATTGTATGTGGCAATTTACTAAGAATCCTTGGCTCTTACGGTCGGAAAAAATAAGTGATGTGGTACTCCCTAATATCAAAGGAAATCTTGATATATATAGACAAGCAGTTTTTAGCGTTGCTCATATTGCACGTCTTTACTACCTCAGAAACTTGACGCCAAAGACTCACGTTTGGGGAGTACGCCAGCTTGGTTGGGCAATGCGTTACGCCGAATTGGGGCTATATCGTTTGCTCGAATCGGAGGAACTATCTTGTATTCACAAAAATAGTGCATATGTTTTGAAAATACCAACAGAAGATCTTAATTGGCTGGTCACTTGCAATACATCTTGGCAAAAGTTTGAAAAAGAACTTTTATCCAATATTAATATTTTTCGTGATGCAGCGGCACGGTTAAGTGGAATCGCGGAGTACTATTCGACGTTGTTG
Organism: Photorhabdus kayaii; assembly: GCF_025384895.1. Taxonomy (NCBI): domain Bacteria; kingdom Pseudomonadati; phylum Pseudomonadota; class Gammaproteobacteria; order Enterobacterales; family Morganellaceae; genus Photorhabdus; species Photorhabdus kayaii. The sequence goes on along the minus strand of NZ_JAJAFZ010000063.1, from coordinate 21,399 downwards.
CAGCACTTTTACCCGGAGACACGTATTGTTTCAGCACAGGGTAAAGTAGACGATCTTCTTTCATTACAACCGATTATTGATCAAGTGATTATTCTTTTAAGGCAGTTTATTGGAGATAGATTATTAGCCTTTTATCTCCACGGTAGTGCTGCCCGAGGTGATATGAGAAGTGGTTCAGATATAGACTCTATTGTTATCGTGGATAAGGTCGATACAGTTATCCTTGAAGCAATTCGCTCAACACAATCTAGGTTTAAGGATTTATCCATCTCTGTATATAGTGAATCGAATGTTCACCAGTATCCTAGTTTCAGAGCATATGCGCTCATTAATGGAACTAAGCGTGTCTATGGGGATCTTGCTTTAGAAATGAAACCGTCATTGAAAGGCGATATATATGGCATTATTAATAATTTATTTACTATAAGGCAAATAGCTCGTTCTTATCTGATTTCTGGTACATATGGACATCGAGCACATTATATGCTTGGGCTGATGATGAAACTTACCGATCACGGTTGCTTACGCCCTTTGCAAATCCTAAAAAGTGGTTTCTATCCAACAAAGAAAACTCAGGTTTTGGAATATTACAGAGACAACGAAATTCTCACCGACATTATTAAATATACGCAAAACCTAAAAGAAAGTGAGAATACGCTGAAGAAAAAATTGCTTATTGGAAGTCGAGCGGAATTAGAAAATTTATTCTATTCATTACTTGACGCATGTGAAATAGTGGCAGAGAAATTACATATGGTACAGGTCGAGAAGTCAATTTTATAGACGGAATGATGCTAGTTCTTTTAGCTAAACATATTACGATGAGTAAGATATTGATTCGTATCCAAACATCGTCATTAGCTAGTGTAATAATTTGATTATTGTAATCCTATTTAAATCAATGTGTCAGTTTAATGAACATATATTATGAAGAGGAATAGAGCATGACATCGAAAATTTTGGCAAGATCAATTAACGAATTTTTTGAAGTACAACAATTGTCAGACCAAACTATTCTCAAGCCAAATCGAAAAATAAAGATGAAGATACTCGATGAAGGTTTAATGCAAACAGCCATCTGTAGAAGTAATATAGGTCGAATCGATGAAAAAGAGTTGAAGCTTGAGTACCGAGGCCATAATGTCCGAGACCTAGCAAATAACTATTCTTTTAGTGATGTTGTGTATCTTCTGATTACAGGAAAACTAAATTCAGAAGGATCAGAAGGAAGTGAAGAGTTTTTAGATATGCTCCATAACAATTACCTATCAGCACTCAAGCATATTGAAAAGTTAACACCAGTAATATTCGATACTACTCCCACTGATTTCCTCACAATTGCAGTTTTATCTTCGCAGGGTAAATGGCTTTCTGACTGTTCTGTAAAAACAAAGGACGAACGTTTGATAATTACTGCATCTATTTTGGCAGCAATAGCTGCCGCAATTGCTATATATGCTCAGAAATATGCTATATCCGAACCTGTATTTAAAACTTTTTTCGGTACTAAGCATCGATTCTTTGCAAGCTTTTTAGCAACATGTTTTGGCCAACAGTGTGACGATGTAGCAGAAGAAATGTTAAACAAGTTTTTAATTCTTCATGCAGAACATGGGCTGAACTGCTCAACTGCAACCGTTAGAGCTGTAGCGAGTTCCGGTGCAGATCCATTTAATGCTGTAGCTGCGGGTATTTGCGCATTCAGCGGTCCTCTTCATGGCGGAGCGAGTGGGGCAGTTGGTTTAATGATCGATGATATACACGATAATTCTAAAAATATTAGTACTTTTATTGATGAACTAGTAGAAAGAAAGCAACGTCTTATGGGATTTGGTCATCGAATTTACAAACAACCAGACCCACGAGCTTCTTACATGAGCGATATTCTTATCAAACAGAAGGCAAAATTCGATGTTATTTCTTCCTATGTAAATATTTCACAGGAACTTGCATCGGAAGTATCGAAAAGGCCGTATTTTTCGCAACGGGGATTATACCCAAATCCGGATCTATTTAATGGGTTGCTACTTCGTAGAGCTGGTTTCAAGTCGCACATGAATACTGCTCTCCTTTGCTTTAGTCGTGCTGCTGGTTGGTTGGCTCATTACTATGACAGTATTGACAGTAAAGCGCCAATTCTGCGACCACAGGAGCTATATTTATGAAAACAAAGCATAAACCAGTACGGAAACTAATTGTATTTGGATGTGGTCCTCACTTTTTAAATAGATATTTAGATGTTCTATTGGAGTACCGCGATACCATTGAGGTTATGCTTATAGTTGACTTGAAATGCCGAGAAATGAAAATTCGCTGTGCATTAAATGAGAAGGGATTAAAGCCCAGAGCATACTTATTTCTTGATGAAAAATACAGAAATTATCCAGATTCAGACGAAATTTACAGGTTACTTTCTGCAATTCCAGAAGTCTATCAGGCTGATGCTGTTATAGTAAGCACTGAACCAAAAGCTCATAAAGTATATGCTCTATGGGCAGCCGAAAATGGACTGAACGTGTTCATGGATAAACCAATAACCGCCCCTTATTCGTCAAACGCGGAAAATTTAATGGTAGATTTTGCAGAACTATTGACTGCTTCGAGAAAAACCAACAGTAGATTTGTAATTAGTTGTGAACGTCGAATGCAATTTGGATATAGATATGTGGAAAAGTTTCTAACTGAATTCATGAGCTCATTCCAAATACCTATCACATCAATGCATGTTCATTTTGGTGGCGGGTGGTGGGTAATTCCATCGGAAATGCTCAATTTGGAAAACCATCCACTTAAATACGGTTATGGAGTATTATTTTATTCTGGGTATCATTATTTAGATCTGGTTGCTCGCTTTGCACTCTACAATAAAAAAATACAGGATATAGACCTCCTGAAACCACATGTCAAAACAATGGTAGTCCGCCCAAATGCGCTAGCGGAAGCTCTACCATTTACGACTTATTCACATGCCCTTAAGGAAGAGGATAAAAATCAAGATCAAATTGCACATCAATTGTCGGACTATGGTGAGTTAGACTTCTCAGTAATAGGAAATTATTCCAAAGGTATTCAACATCGAATGTTTTTCAGCATGGATCTGATAGAAACAACCTTAACTGGCAGGATAATGCCGAATAGTATTCCAAGCGATGGACGAATACGACAGGAAATCGTAAATATTCATCTAGGGCATTTCTGCTCAATTAGCATCGTATCGAATTCTTTTCGGAAACTGACAGAAGGTGACACGATACCGGAAGATTTTAATATAACTATTGCTACCCATCCAATGTTTACCCGGAGGGGAGAACAAACTGTGTTACGAATCAACCGCAAAGATCTATCACAGTTAAACCCAAGCCTCCCTCTATGCGCGGGCTTGAATGTCCACGCAAGAAAAGAGCAGCTTCGCGATTTTTTAAGTGGTGGAGATGCGAACTCAGAGTTATCAACTCACGAAAATTCAGTTGCATTGCTTGCTGCGGTTTATGAACAGGTCTCTAAGACAAACACAGTTCCTCAATAGTTCAAGTAGAGTAGAGGCCGAGTTATGAACGGAAAATTAGATCTGCTACCTTTTACTACATTTGTTCGAGGTTTCCTTTTTTGGGCCGCAGCTACTGCGGCCGTGGGTTATATACCTTTGTTTGTAGAAACAACGGATTTTTCCACAACACAAGCAGCCGTCTTCCTATCGGGAACTGCTATTGGAAGAATGGTATTCCAGCCTATTATGGGGCAATTTATCTCACTTAAAAATTGTTTACAGATATATACCGGTGCATTAATTGGACTTATGTCTTGTAGCATCTGTTTATTCCTTTTTAGCAACCCTGTTAGTTTACTATTGTGTTCCAGACTGCTGGAAGGGGCTTTTTTTTCAGGATTCATTATCTCTTGGCGAACGCAGCTTAATAGATTTTCCCAATCTCCGAATTTTGAGTCGGTGAATGATAGCTATGTTATTTCCCAAAATGCTGGGCGTTTAGCGGGTCCAATGGCAGGTGGGATTATCGTTGCGAAGTTTGACCTTTATAGTGTTTTCTTATTCTCAGCAATTCTGTATTCCTTGTGTCTGATAATATTGCCCCAAAAAACTGCTATTACATCTACTGACAATCATAGTCGTGAACATATTCGGATAACGTTAGCTCAACTCCTTAGTCGTAATTGGAGGTTACTTCTGGTTCACCATCTGGAATTTATGTGTCTTGGTTTATGGTTAGCCTCATGGCCTATCTTTGCTGTATACGCTAGTGGATTCAATCCAATAGAGGTTGGCTATTCGTTTGCTGTTGCGGCTGCGGGAGGTTTTTTTGTTTTACCACTGCGTAAGCTGTTACGAAAAATAGCTTTAAAGGCACGATTCGTCATCTCTCTTATACTTTTGTTTTTGCAACCGAGCGGTGCTCTTTTGATATCAGCTCACTTAGGCTTTTGGGTAATGTTACTATTGGGTGGTCTTGGCAGTACCATTTATTTCACTGCCTTTCATCAGTTTATATCGAAGACTTATCCTGTTGAACAAATACCTGCAATTTATGGATTCTTAGGAACAAGTACTTTCTTAGCTCAAGCAGTCGGCCAAGCTGTAACACCATATGCTCAGCAATTTGGTGGAGTTGATGCACCAATTATTATCGACGCTATATTGCTTCTTATCATGATATCAATCGCTTTTAGCATATATAAAAAAGGGAGTGAGAAATATGACTGATTCTAATTTTTTCTTAAGTGAATATGATGGTGTCGCGCTTTCGCCTATTTCATTTCTAAGACGAGCAATACTGAGTAATGGAGATGATATTGCTGTCATAGATGGAGAATGTCATTGGACTTGGAGCCAATATGCATCTCGGTGTGAAAGGCTTGCAATAGCTTTGAAAAAAATGGGCGTTTGTAAAGAAACAGTTGTGTCCGCGCTTCTACCCAATATACACGAGCTTCTTGAATTACATTTTGCGGTTCCAATGGCAGGCGGTATCTTGAATGCGCTCAGTACCCGAACGGACTCAAATACTTTAAATTTTATATTTAAAAAACTTAATCCTAAGGTATTGTTTATTGATAGAACCTTTATTTCACTGTTGGATGATGTTTCTCTAGACAAACAAGTAAAGATCATCGTTATTGATGTGGATGGCGCAGTCATTTCAGAATCAATTTCTGACCGGGAATTTATTCAATATGAATCGCTGATAACTACGCATAAATCGGGAGAGTTGTCTTTTTCTCTACGAGATGAACAAGAGGCGATCAGCATAAATGTAACTTCAGGAACAAGTGGACAACCTAAACTTATTGTCTATTCTCACCGTGGCGTGTTTCTTAATTCTATTTCTAATGTTCTGGATTGGGATATACCAAAACGACCGACGTTCTTATGGACGTTACCAATGTTTCACTGTAATGGGTGGTGTTTTCCGTGGGCTATCACTGCTCGGGGAGGTACACACATCTGTATGCGCAAGTTTGACGCAGAAGAAGCGATATTGCTAATGCAGAAGCATAAGGTAACACACTATTGTGGAGCGCCTATTGTCCATTGCGCATTAGGTACTATTGCGCGGAAACAAGGGCTGCATTTTAAGGAGAAAATTCATGGATTAGTCGCAGGTGCGCCGCCTACAGAGATGATGTTTTCTCTATTAGATTCCATTGGAATAGCAGTAACGCAAGTCTATGGTATGACTGAGACATATGGCCCGGTCGTTGTGTGTGAAGAGAAGAGCGATTGGGAGAAGCTCTCTAAATCCGTAAGAATATCCAAGAGGATGCGTCAAGGCATTGTCTCAAATTTACAAGGTCAAGTTTGTGTTATTGAGGAAAATACGGGGTTACAGGTGCCTTTTGATGGAAAGACTGTTGGTGAGCTCGTAATTCGTGGAAATATGGTTGCATCTTATGATCCAGATCGGCATGTGACTCTTGATGCAGCAAGTCAATGGCTTTTCACAGGGGATCTGGCTGTCGTTGAAAATGATGGCTATGTCAGAATTGTAGATAGAAAGAGAGATATTATTATTTCTGGTGGTGAGAATATTTCTAGTCTGGAATTGGAAAATATACTGTCAAACTATCCCGGTGTTTTAGCTGCCGCCGTTGTAGCAAAGCCAGATTCACATTGGGGTGAAGTACCGTATGCATTTATAGAGCTCGAAGAAACTTCATCAGTTACAGAGTATGAATTGGACAATTATATTTGTACGGTAATGGCGCGCTATAAGCGCCCTAAAGGTTATACTTTTTTAACTTTACCCAGAAACGCAAGTGGAAAAATCATAAAAGGGCAATTGAGACAATTGATTAGGAATTCCTGAGATCTCAAGAGTGGGATAGGTTTTTAGAATCACATGTCTTTCATTATTATTAATGCAGATTTTTATCTGTGAATTCAGAGAACAGAGATTTTAAATTAAAGAGATGATTATTAGTCAATGGAAATATTTCAGGGCAATGTTCTAAAGTGAAAATAATAACGTCAAATATGTTTTTCATGATGATAATATGGATATTAATAAAGTTAACGTAGAAAACATCGAAAATAAATTTTCTTTACATCTATTATTAAACTGATAATTTATCTTTATAGTTAAGAGGAGTGAATTTTATGACATTGGTGATTTAAGATGAATAGCACTGAAACAGTCAGTATCCAACATATTATTAATAATCAAAAATTCTCGAAAGTTCAATGGCAAGTATTAATTTTATGTTTCTTAATTGTTGTTATTGATGGTTTTGACACGGTATTAATGGGGTATATTGCACCCGCAGTGGTCAATGATTTTAAAGTAGAAGGTGCTATTCTTGGGCCGGCTATGAGCGCCGCTCTTTTTGGGTTATCGTTGGGTTCGATTTTTGCTGGCCCACTTGCAGATCGGTTTGGTCGAAAGTCAGTGCTGACAATATCCGTCACTGCTTTTGGCCTGCTTAGTCTTGCTACCGCTGTTGCAGATTCAATACAGACATTAACTATTTTGCGTTTTTTGACTGGGTTAGGTCTTGGTGCGGCAATGTCAAATGCAATAACCTTAATATCTGAATATGCCCCAGAGAATCGGCGATCTTTGTTAATAAATATTGTTTTTTGTGGTTTTCCTCTTGGTGCAGCGGTGGGTGGGATAATTTCTGCATGGATTATTCCACATTTTGGTTGGCAAGGGGTTTTGATTTTAGGGGGTATTCTGCCGTTATTTCTATCGCTATTTCTCTTTTCTCTATTACCTGAATCACTTAGGTATTTGGTTTCGAAAGGGGGGGCAGAAGGTAATATAAGACGAATTTTGTCTAAAATGACCGGTAATACTTTAAATGATATAAATAAGTTTACCTTTGATGGAGAAGAAATTATACATAAGTCGTCAATTAAAACGGTTTTATCTAATCGATTCTTAATTGGGACGGCAATGTTATGGATAACCTATTGCATGGGAGCATTGGTTTTTTATGTTCTGACAAGTTGGATGCCGTTTTTAATGAACGATGTTGGTTTCAGTATTAGCATGGCAGCAACATTGACAGCATTATTTCCTTTGGGAGGTGTAATCAGCACGGTTTTTTCCGGTTGGTTAATGGATCGAATTAATCCTCATAAAGTAGTTGCAACTAATTATGCCCTAGCGGGTATTCTGGTCTTTTTTATTGGTCAGGAAGAAAATGTATTATTATTGAGTATTCTTATATTTCTTGCCGGGATAACGATGAATGGCGCTCAGGCGTCGATGGGATCAATCTCTGCACAATTTTATCCGACTCATTGTAGGGCCACGGGGGTTGCCTGGATGTTAGGATTTGGAAGATTTGGTGGGATTTTCGGTACTTTATTTGGCGCAGAATTGATCAGGCTTGAATTAAGTTATAGCACTATTTTTGCCATTTTATCCATTCCAGCTATTTTAGCGGCTTTATCATTAACATTTAAGGATGTGAGTTATAGAAGGCATAAATAGCTAACCTTGAATAATTTAAATATAAAAATATGAGGAGGATACTTTGCTATTAATTACTTGGCGGATAATGTCTTATATCATGTTGGATCATAAGTGTTAATATCCATATTATTTTTAAAATAATATCAATCATAAAGTTTAAATTAATGTTGTTATTGGTTTGTTGTGATTTTAATAAATAATTTAATGTAGGTGTTTAGTTATAAATATATATAGTGAAAAAGTTATTTTTTTATATTTAAAATTTGAATTAGATATAGGGTGTCTTAAAATTAAATTATTTAAATTGGAGGGTGTCTAATTTATGCGATAGTAAATATTATTGAATAGGATATAGATTGCAATGTGTATTATTACAAAACAATATGTAATTAAGTTAAATGTAATTTGTATTTATCTATTTGTGGTATATTCATTAGCGGTATTGTCTTATTGTTGAAAAATAATTTTTTATGAATTATTTTTAGCTTGGCGTTATATTTTGATATAATTGAATGCACAAGATAATTTTATGCCTCTTGAATAAGTGTATTTGTAATTAGTATATATTTTTATTATTGGGGCGGAGGGTTATTTCACAGATGATTATAATGTTTTGATAATTAAATGTAAATTGGTCTATTTTATTTTTAAAATACTTAATTTGTTTTTGAAATCATTTTAATTAGGTATTAATTGAAAACAGATAAAGTTAAAGGTTATTTGGTAATTATGAATAATAAATGTAGGTAATGGTTAAGTTTTTAATTATGGAATTTATGATCAGTCAACAAAAATTACAGTGAATTAATTGAGCTTATCTGAAAAATAGGAATAAAAATGGAATATCTCATTCTGTGGTCAGGATAATTGGTATTGAAGATTGGCTAAGTGGCCGTTATTAATCAGGCTGTGGCATCCGATATCTGAGTCTCTTGGATGAATAGCAGATGTGTCCATTTTTATTTTTAGGCAAGAAGTAGGAGAGAAACATTAGTGATGACTGTCGGGAATGACGGTTCTCAAATTTCTAACAGATTCGTTGAGGTAGTAGTAGATGAAAAATAATATTGCTAAAGTGGGAAGTGAGTTTAAAACTCAGACGTCAAAAAATATAACCGATGCAAATGACGTTTCACAACAAACTCGAAATACAAAGAATATCCTTCAGAGACTCACATCCAGTGAATTATTCTGGTATGAGCGTCTTGCTGCTTTGCAACCCCTCCAGTTACCTTTCGAAACCGCCGGAGAACAAACAGAACCCATATGGGCAATGAGCGCTTGGCAGCCCCCTCTGCCAAAAAATGGTGAAGAGGAGCCATTGCGAATGTTGTTGCAGACTTTTGTCATTTACCTTGCGCGTTTGACTGAGCAGACCGTATTCCAAATCGGTTGGAGCGTGGATAAGGTAAAAGATGAATCGGCAAATCTGGCACCGGTGGTGCCTATGGCCATTGAGGTAGCGTTTGATAAGCCTTGGCGTGAGGTAGCTGGCTGGGTTGATGATGAGTTGTCTCGGTTGGCGCAGCACGGCACATTTAGTTGTGATCTCTTCTCTTGCTCTCCTTCATTGCATGCTATCCCGGCGTTGGCAACAAGTCGGCCGTGGCGAATCGCTGTTTCGTTGATAAAGGGTGATAGGCCGCGGGATCAAAAAGTGTCCGGCGAATTGTTGACCCTCCAGATAAATGCACAAGGGGGTTTTCGTTGGATCTACGATGAAAACCGCCTGAGTACGGAAGTCGTTTTGCGGATGAGCGAGCACTTACAGGTGCTGGCAGCATCGAAAAGGACGGGGGATGAAATGCCTATAGGGCAGCTTAATTTGTTGCCAGAGGCTGAACGTACATTACTACTGGAAACTTGGAACGCGACTGAAACCCCCTATCCTGATCCGTTATGTATTCATCAGTTATTTGAGCAACAGGTAGAGCAAGCTCCAGAGGCCACGGCGTTAGAGTATCAAGGGCAGCGCCTCAGTTATGTTGAATTAAATGCCGGCGCTAACCGGCTGGCGCACCAATTGATTGCATTGGGTGTCGTACCGGACCAGCGGGTAGCAATTTGTGTGGCACGCTCCCCGGCGATGGTGGTGGCGCTGCTGGCGGTGTTGAAAGCGGGTGGGGCCTATGTGCCGCTGGATTCAACCTACCCGGCTGAACGTCTGGCGTATATCCTAAATGATACTGCCCCGTCAGTGGTATTGGCTGATGCGACCGGGAGGGCAGCATTGGGTGACGTCGCGCTAGCCGGGTTGACCGTGCTTGACCCGAATATCCTACCTGACCAACCGGACAGCAATCCCTTAGTGACCGCATTGACACCACAGCATCTGGCCTATGTGATTTACACCTCCGGTTCAACCGGGCAGCCGAAAGGGGTGATGATAGAACATCAGGCGATTTATCAGCGTTATCTGGGCTTTAATGACACTTATACCGTCACTGAGCAAGATCGGGTGTTGCAATTTGCCGCTTTTGCGTTTGATGTTTCAGTAGAGGAATTTTTCTCGGTATTGTGTAACGGGGCCACACTGGTTATCCGGGATGATAGCTGGCTAGCTTCGGTACGGGAATTTATTGCTTTAACCCGGCAACATCGTATTACGATCGTTTCTCTGCCAACCTTATTCTGGTCTGAACTGGCGGCCAGAGATCCCGGGTTACCGCTGCCGGATTGCCTCCGGCTCGTCATGATTGGTGGTGAGGCGGTAAAAAAGAACGCCGTTCAGGACTGGTTTATGCAAGAAGGCTACCGGCCCCGGTTGTTGAATGGTTATGGCCCGACGGAAAATACCGTGACGGTGACCTATAAGGAGATATTATCCCCGGAAGATGCCCGTTCTATCGGTCGGCCGGTTAAAAATTCCCGCATCTATCTGTTGGACAGAGAGGGGCAACCGGTTCCATTGGGTGGCATTGGCGAAATGTACATTGGTGGCGTGGGGGTGGCGCGGGGTTATCTGAACCGACCTGCATTGAGCGCGGAACGTTTTTTGCCAGACCCCTTTAGTTCGGAATCCGATGCGCGAATGTATCGCTCCGGGGATTTGGCCCGCTTTCTGCCGGATGGTGAGCTGGAATTCCTGGGTCGTAACGATGAGCAGGTTAAAATCCGCGGCTTCCGGGTTGAGTTGGGGGAAATTGAAACCCGTTTGGTGGAACACCCGGCGGTACAAGAGGCGGCGGTGCTGGCACTGGATGATGGGCAGCACAAACGGCTGGTCGCCTATGTGGCGGCACAAGTACATGAGAGATTAGCTGCTGATTTACGTGAATACTTGAGGGCGATTTTACCTGACTATATGGTTCCGGTCGCTTTTGTGTGTCTGGATACCTTCCCGCAGACCCCAAGCGGCAAACTGGACCGCAGGGCATTACCGGCGCCAGGAGAGGAAGATTTTGCTCGTCAGATTTATGAAGCGCCGCAAGGGGAGGCTGAGATCGCCTTGGCGGCTATCTGGCGTGAATTATTAGGCATTGAGCAGATAAGCCGGCATGACAGTTTCTTTGCGTTGGGCGGCCATTCACTGCTTGCTGTACGCATGATTGAACGCCTGCGTCACTTGGGGTTGACATTAACTGCGCGTGATCTGTTTCAGTCGCCGGTGCTGTCAGCGCTGGCCCAAGCGTTGGGACAACATCAGGCCGTGATAATACCGCCTAATGTCATCACTCCCACCACCACGGCGCTGACGCCGGAGATGTTGCCACTGATTGATCTGACTCAGGCTGATATTGATCGCATCGTTGAGCTGGTACCGGGCGGGATGACCAATATTCAGGATATCTATGCGTTGTCGCCGTTGCAGGACGGTATCCTGTTCCACCACCTGTTGGAACAGGAAGGCGACCCGTATCTGTTACTCTATCCGGTGGTCTTTGCTAACCGATCTCTGCTGGAGCGTTATCTGGCGGCGGTACAACAGGCGATTGATCGTCATGACATCTTGCGAACGGCTTTTTTTTGGCAAGGATTGTCAGCCCCGGCACAAGTGGTTTGGCGTCGGACACAGTTGCCTGTGACCGAACTGGCGCTAGACCCGGCTGACGGCCCAGTCATTGACCAGTTAACCCGGCGTTTTGATCCGAGTCAGTATCGTCTGGATCTGGGGCAGGCCCCGTTATTGCATTTTGTTATCGCTCAGGAAACTGATGGCCGTTGGTTCTTACTGGAATTACAACATCACCTGATTGGCGACCATGAAACGATGGAAGTAATGCACCGTGAAGTGCGGGCGTATTTTGCCGGGCAGGAAGAGAGTCTGCCTACGCCGGCCCCTTTCCGCAATCTGGTGGCTCAGTCTCGGTTGGGGGTGAGTCAAGCAGCGCATACCCGTTTCTTTACCGACATGTTGGCGGAGGTGGATGAGCCGACGTTGCCATTTGGGCTGGCGGAGGTGCATCGTGACGGATCTCGCATGACAGAATCCCACCGGATGCTGACCGCTACGTTAAATGATCGTCTGCGCAGTCAGGCCCGGCGTTTGGGTGTTAGTCTGGCGGCGTTGTGTCATCTGGCTTGGGCGCAAGTGTTGTCGCATACCAGCGGGCAAGAGAAAGTGGTGTTTGGCACCGTCCTGTTTGGCCGTATGGCGGCGGGGGAAGGAGCAGACAATGGCATGGGGTTATTTATGAATACCTTGCCGTTGCGACTGGATATTGACGAGACCCCGGTAGAGGATAGCGTACGGGCGGTGCATCTACGATTGGCTGAATTGCTGGAGCATGAGCATGCTTCACTGGCGCTGGCCCAGCGGTGCAGTGGGATACAGGGTGAAACCCCACTCTTTAGCGCCCTGTTCAACTATCGCCATAATGAGCAACCGGCGGCGTTGGATGAGACGATGGCCGGGATTGAATTCCTGGGCGAACAGGAACGGACTAACTATCCATTTGGCCTGTCGGTGGAGGATGGGAGTTCCGCGTTGGGGCTGACCGCTCAGGTGGTACAGCCGTTTGAACCAGAGAGACTATGCGGTTATATGCAGCAGGCGCTGGAAAGTTTGGTAGAAGCGCTTGAACAGACCCCGGAGACGCCGGTACGTGTGCTGAACGTCCTGCCTGAAACGGAGCGGACACTGTTGCTGGAAACCTTGAATGCCACTGAAACCCCCTATCCTGACCCATTATGTATTCATCAACTGTTTGAACAGCAGGTAGAGAAAACCCCGGAAGCGACCGCGTTAGTCTATGAAGGGCAAACGCTCAGTTATGCCGAATTAAATGCTCGCGCCAACCGCTTTGCTCACCAACTAATTGCATTGGGCGTTATACCGGATCAGCGGGTGGCGATTTGCATGGCACGTTCACCGGCGGTAGTGGTGGCTTTATTGGCGGTGCTGAAAGCGGGTGGGGCTTATGTGCCGCTGGACCCGACTTATCCGGGAGAACGTCTGACGTATATCCTGAATGATACCGCCCCGTCAGTGGTATTGGTTGATGAAGCTGGCCGGGCGGCGCTTGGCGAACTGGCACTGGCCGGGCTGACGGTACTTGACTCGCATATTTTGCCAGATCAGCCGGACAGTAACCCACAGGTAGCCGAGCTGACGCCACAACATCTGGTTTATGTCATCTATACCTCCGGTTCAACCGGGCAGCCGAAAGGGGTGATGATAGAACATCAGGCACTATATCAACGTCATCTGGGTTTTAATGAGACCTATGCCGTCACTGCGCAAGACCGGTTATTACAATTTGCCTCTTTTGCGTTCGATGTTTCGGTCGAGGAATGCTGCTTGTCATTGTGTAATGGCGCCACGTTAGTGATGCGTGATGAGCGTTGGCTGACTTCGATGCAGGAATTTATTGCCTTAGCCGGGCAAAACCGTATCACAGTGATGTCTCTGCCGGCGTTATTTTGGTCCGAATTGGTTGCCAGAGATAATGGATTACCGTTACCAGATTGCCTCAGACTCATCATCATTGGGGGGGAGGCAGTGAAAAAGAGCGCCGTTCAGGATTGGTTTACGCGAGAAGTCCACCGCCCTCGACTGCTGAATGCCTATGGCCCGACGGAAAATACCGTGACGGCGACCTGTAAGGAGATATTATTCCTGACAGATGATCATTCTATCGGGCGGCCGGTTAAAAATACCTGTATTTACCTGCTGGACAAATACGGTCAGCCCGTTCCATTAGGTTGCATTGGCGAAATGTATATTGGCGGCGTGGGTGTGGCACGGAGCTATCTTAACCAGCCGGAATTGAGTGCGGAACGTTTTATAGCCGATCCCTTTAGTCCGATATCCGGTGCGCGCATGTATCGCACTGGCGATTTGGCCCGCTACTTGCCGGGTGGTGAGCTGGAATTCCTGGGCCGTAACGACGAACAGGTAAAAATTCGAGGCTTTCGAATTGAACTGGGGGAGATTGAAACTCGGTTGATGGAACACCCAGCGGTACAAGAGGCGGCGGTGTTGGCACTGGATGACGGGCAGCACAAACGGCTGGTCGCCTATGTGGCAACGCAAGCGCATGAGAGATTAGCTGCTGATTTACGTGAATACTTGAGTACGATTTTACCTGACTATATGGTACCGGTTGCCTTTGTACGTCTGGATACCTTCCCGCAGACCCCGAACGGCAAGCTAGATCGCCGGGCATTACCGGCACCGCGGGAGGAGGATTTTGCCCGTCAAGTCTATGAAGCGCCGCAAGGGGAAGCTGAGATAGCTTTAGCGGCCATCTGGAGTGAGTTATTGGGTATTGAGCAGATTAGCCGGCATGACAGCTTCTTTGTGTTGGGCGGCCATTCACTGCTCGCGGTACGCATGATTGAACGCTTGCGTCGCTTGGGGTTAACACTGGCGGCGCGAGATCTGTTCCAATTTCCGGTGCTGTCAGACTTGGCTCAAACAGTGGGACAGCATCAGGTTGTAGTGGTGCCGCCTAACGTCATCACGTCAGCCACTACGGCGCTGACGCCGGAAATGTTGCCGCTGATTGATCTGACTCAGACTGATATTGATCGCATTGTCGGGCAGGTGCCGGGTGGAGTTGCTAATATTCAGGATATCTATGCCCTGTCTCCGTTGCAGGACGGTATCCTGTTCCATCACCTGTTGGAACAAGAAGGCGATCCGTATCTGTTGCTCTATCCGGTGATCTTTGAGAATCGCTCTTTATTGGACCGTTATCTGGCGGCGGTGCAACAGGCGATTGATCGCCATGACATCCTACGTACGGCTTTTATCTGGGAAGGATTATCCGTTCCGGCGCAGGTGGTCTGGCGTCAGGCGCGGTTGCCTGTGACGGAATTGACGCTAGACCCGGCGGACGGTCCAGTCATTGACCAGTTAACCCGGCGTTTTGATCCGGGGCATTATCGTCTTAATTTAAGTCAGGCACCGCTACTGCATTTTGTCATCACTCAGGAAACCGATGGACGCTGGTTCTTACTGGAATTGCAGCATCACTTGATTGGTGACCATGAAACGCTGGAAGTGATGCACCGTGAAGTGCAGGCCTATTTTACCGGGCAGGGGGATAGCCTGCCGGCACCGGTGCCTTTCCGCAATCTGGTGGCTCAGACCCGGTTGAAGGGGGATCAGGCAGCACATACCCGTTTCTTTACCGACATGTTGGCGACGGTGGATGAGCCAACATTCCCATTCGGACTGACGGAGGTGCATCGTGACGGCTCTCAAATGAGGGAGTTTCACCGGATGTTGGCACCTGAGCTGAATGATCGGCTGCGTAGTCAGGCTCGGCATTTGGGTGTCAGTTTGGCGGCGTTGTGTCATCTGGCTTGGGCACAAGTGTTGTCGCATACCAGTGGTCAGGAGAAAGTGGTGTTTGGCACCGTCCTATTTGGGCGCATGGAAGCGGGAGAAGGGGCGGACAATGGTATGGGGTTGTTTATGAATACCTTGCCGTTGCGACTGGATATTGATGAGACCCCGGTAGAGGATAGCGTGCGTGCGGTACATCTGCGACTGGCCGGGTTGCTGGAGCATGAGCATGCCTCACTGGCGCTGGCCCAGCGGTGCAGTGGTATTGCCAGCGGTACGCCACTCTTTAGCGCTCTGTTCAACTATCGACACAATGCTTTATCGGCCACGTCGGATGACGTCATCAGTGGTATTGAATTTCTGGATGGACAGGAACGAACGAACTACCCATTTGGGCTGTCGATAGAGGATGGGGGTTCCACGTTGGGGCTGACCGCTCTGGTGGTGCAGCCGTTTGAGCCAGAGAGACTATGCGGTTATATGCAGCAGGCGCTGGAAAGTCTGGTGGAAGCGCTTGAACAGGCCCCGGAGACGCCGGTACGTATGCTGAACGTCCTGCCTGAACCGGAACGGACACTGCTACTGGAAACCTTTAATGCTACTGAGACCCCATATCCTGATCCATTATGTATTCACCAACTGTTTGAGCAGCAGGTAAAGAAAACCCCGGAAGCGACCGCATTAGTCTATGAAGAGCAGACTCTCAGTTATGCCGAATTAAATGCTCGCGCCAACCGCTTTGCCCATCAATTGATCGCATTGGGCGTCATACCGGATCAGCGGGTGGCGATTTGCATGGCACGCTCACCGGCGATAGTGGTAGCTTTGTTGGCGGTGCTAAAAGCCGGTGGCGCTTATGTGCCGCTGGATCCGACTTATCCGGGAGAACGTCTGGCGTATATTCTGGATGATACGGCTCCGTCAGTGGTGTTGGTTGATGAAGCTGGCCGGGCGGCGCTTGGCGAAGAAGCGCTGACCGGATTGACCGTACTTACGCTGAATACCCTGCCAGATCAACCGGACAGCAATCCTTTGGTGGCTGCATTGACACCACAGCATCTGGCCTATGTGATTTACACTTCCGGTTCAACCGGGCAGCCGAAAGGGGTGATGATAGAACATCAGGCGCTGTATCAACGTCATCTGGGTTTTAATGAGACCTATGTGGTCACCGCGCAAGACCGGCTGTTACAATTTGCCTCTTTTGCGTTTGATGTTTCAGTAGAAGAGTGCTGCTTGTCATTGTGTAATGGTGCCACATTGGTCATGCGTGATGATCGCTGGCTGACTTCTATGCAGGAATTTATTGCCTTAGCTTGGCAGAACCGTATCACAGTGATGTCTCTGCCGGCGTTATTTTGGTCTGAACTGATTGCCAGAGACAATACACTACCGCTGCCGGATTGCCTCAGGTTCATCATTATTGGGGGTGAAGCGGTTAAAAAGAGCGCTATTCAAGATTGGTTTGCGCGGGAAACCCACCGACCTCGACTGTTGAACGCCTATGGTCCGACGGAAAATACCGTGACGGCGACCTGTCAGGAGATATTATCCCCGGCTGATGATAGTTCTATCGGTCAGCCGCTTAAAAATACCTGCGTCTACCTACTGGACAGAGACGGTCAACCTGTCCCATTAGGCTGCGTTGGCGAAATGTATATTGGTGGCGTCGGGGTTGCACGGGGCTATCTTAACCAGCCGGAATTGAGCGCAGAACGTTTTATAGCTGATCTCTTTAGTCCGGTATCCGGTGCGCGGATGTATCGCACCGGGGATTTGGCCCGTTACTTGCCAGATGGCAATCTGGAATTCCTGGGTCGTAACGACGAGCAGGTTAAAATTCGAGGCTTCCGGATTGAACTGGGGGAGATTGAAATCCGATTGTTGGAACACCCGGCGGTGCAAGAAGCGGCGGTGTTGGTGTGGGAGGATGGCCGGGACAAGCATTTGGTCGCCTATGTGGTAGCGGAAGCGAATGAAGGTCTGACAGCCAGTTTGCGTGCGCATCTGAGTGCCATTTTGCCGGATTATATGGTGCCGTCAGCTTTTGTGTGTCTGGATGCCTTCCCGCAAACCCCGAACGGTAAGCTAGATCGCCGAGCATTAGTTGCGCCGAGAGAGGAAAATTTTTCTCGTCAGGTCTATGAAGCGCCGCAAGGCGAGACAGAAACTACATTGGCGGCGATTTGGTGTGAGTTATTGGGTGTTGAGCAGGTCAGTCGACATGACAACTTCTTCGTATTAGGCGGCCATTCACTGCTCGCTATGCGAATGACGAATATTGCCGCTGGTCGAGGGATGGTTTGCACATTGAATACTTTGTTCCAATTCCCGGTGCTGGCTGAACTGGCCGCAAAAATCACCTCGGATTTACTGTCTCAACCGCAAAACAGCGCCATATCGGTACGACCTGATGGAACAGGGTTGCCGCTGTTCTTTGTTCCCAGTGGCATGGGTGACTATTCCTATGCTTTCGGGCTGGCTCGGCATATTTCGTCGGACTACCCGATTTATGCGCTGCCTTGGCCGTCCATCAGCGAAGAACCGATGTTAACGATGGAAGAGCAGGCTGCCAGAATGATCACCTTGATGAAAGCGGTTCAACCGGCAGGCCCATATCGGATAGGGGGTTACTCTTCTGGTGGCATATTGGCTTACGCCATTGCTCAACAGCTTTTGAGTGCTGGCGAACGGGTTAATTTCCTGGGGCTGATTGACACGCTTGCTCCTCATTGTTTCGGTGGGCAGAGCTTTGGTCAGCAGATAGCGCAACCCAAACATCAATTTTTTGCTGAATTGGTCAGGCAATTAGGGGAAGAACATTCTAAAGAGATTGCGGTATTGTACCAGCGAATCGATGAATTGAATTTAGTGCAGTTTATTGCCACGGCGCAGGAGCTGGCGTTATATCCCGTCAATCTGAGTGCTGAATTAATGGCAAAGCGTTGGGAACAGATAGAGCATTATGATCAAATAGTCAGAGATTATGAGCCATCAGCATTAGCGGTAACGTTGCATCAGTTTTATGCGCTGGAACCTTATCCGTCTATTTCTTTTGTAACAGATGAAAAGTCAGCGCTTTTAAATATTGATCCGTCGCTAGGTTGGGCGCAGATAATAGTTGATACTTCACTTAAACTCATTGCTATTCCGGGTGACCACTTTAGTTTATTGGAAGATGATGAGAATAAAATTGCTTTAGCTCAGGCATTAAATGTGGCGCTGGCAATTAGTGATGAAGGGGAGGCGGTGTAATATTGATATATTAATGATTTAACCTTGATATGATAATCCGGTATATATTGTTTATGCCGGATTTTTTATTAAAGAAAAATAAAAATGGACATGTCAGACATCAATTCAATATATTCAGAAACTGAATGCCATGCCCCGATTAATAACAATAAATTAGCAACGCCCAATTAACATTTTTAGGATAATATTGATTAATTGACCGCAATTTTTATTAGCTTTAGCTTGCGCCCACTTATCGAAATGACATATATTCGAATTAAAGCCCATGCTCTTAATACCAATTATTATTAATTGACTCTGCAATACATTATCTTGTGGAAAGGCTTTTCTGTGTTAACAACGTAAGAACAGAATCACGTAAGGGAAAATCACAATGAATAGGGTATATACCCGTCATCTTTCAAGTTGCCTCTTTGTTGGCTGCACTCGCTCACCCCGGTCACATCGTTTGCTATGCTCCCGGGGATTCACTCCCTTGCCGTCGCGATGCATCTTGAAATCCATAGGGTATAAACATCATAGGGAATTAAAAATTTCTTAAAAGCAAAGTATAGAGGATAAAGTGAAAATAAAGAAAAAATAATATATATGTAACCCATTTTTTACCCCCTAATATGACTTGTATTGTCCATATATTATTAGAATCTATCTTTCATATTTATTTGATAACAACTCGTCTCGCTATTATATAAGGAACGCAGATTAAATAACCTAAAGCTAAAGAGTAATAATGTAAAAAGTCATTGTCAGTGATATCCACATTAAAAAAAGGTATTGAATCGAAATTAAAAACATAAAGATGAAATGCTGAAAAGGCCAATGGTAATATTATTGCGTAAAAATGGGGATAAAAATTAGATGACATCAATAGTCTTTTTATGCAGAAATAAACAGGGAATAGAAGAATTAAGGACAATGAAACATAATCCAAATTCATCAATAACTCCTCGCCTGACCATATATAGTGTTTAAATCACCATTATCAAATAAAGCATAAAAATGAATTATTATTTACATCCTTAATATATCTGATGAATAAATCATTAATCTAGGGTGAGTTTATTCTATTTGCAAAATTACCATTTGTTTTTCCTATAATGTTTGCCGCATGCGATCATAAATGTAATGGTACACAAGAAAGATAGTATAAAAGAAGTGTATAGCATAAAATCATTATCTGATGTGGATACACTAAGAAATGGAATTCGACCAGTATAGGCAACATTTAGATGAAAAATGTTAGATGCCATCATAAGTAATACAGCTAAAAGGTTAATGTAAACATCATAGGGAATTAAAAGTTTCTTAAAAGTACAATATAGTGGATAGAGTCCAAGTAAAGAAAAAATAATATATAAATAGTCTACCATTCTATATCTTCCTTCAATATGATCTATATTGCCCAAAAACGGTATTTGCGTCACCGAAAATCTCTAAAGCTATCTCTTTGTAATTCATCGTTTCTATACCTCGTCGTTTCAAGCCAATAAGCAGATCAGCATTTATATACCGATATAATCTTTGATTGTCTGATTAAAGCTTATAACCAAAAAAACCATTAATAGACATACCAACATCAACCGATGTATATACCACATCAGCATCGCGTTTATCCATTCCAAAAGCTTTTTCTCCAACCCCTTCATAGACGAATTTAACTGGCCCAGTATAGCTTTCGCGATAAAGGATATAATAACCACTTTCAACAATATTATTGAAGCCATGAGCCATCAATGGTGCTCCAAGTGCTGCTCCAACACCGGTATCAATAGCAAGAAATCCACCTATGAGTTGTATGCTGCCAGATACAAATCCAATCCATGAGACAATCAAATTAACTGTTTCATTATTCCTGCTTTTAGTATTTTCACTGTTTACCTTTTTCTTTACAACAATGGCTTGCCTTACACTCTTTTGAGAAAGCATTGCATCTTGCTCTTCTAATGATCGGATTTCTTCGTCTAATAAAGCTATTGCTTCAGAGATTGAGATCTCCCCGGTATTTATCTTTGATGTGTTTTCTTGGCAATAGGCCATGACTTCACCGATAAAATGGTCTTTGGCCAGACTCCATTTTACATATTTATCGGCAACTCTGTTCATAAGCATCATCAATTCATTTTGTTTATCCATTTGAATTTTTAGGAGTTTTCTTTCTTCATTGTTACTGTTATCCAAGTATCCTCTGGCCGAAGGATTTCTTTCGTAAAATTCATCTAAAGCATCCATAATGAGTAACCTGTTGTTTTGAATTTAGCTTAAAATAGTATTATGCACTAAAAATATACAATTGAAATTATAAGTCAAGGTTTATTTTTACTTGTAAGAATACTTTTTTAGTATGTTTTAAGACGTAGGATTATTAGCAAAATCCGTTATAAATTTTCTTCAATGAAAATATTAATTCTTCATTTATTTTCTGGATATATTTTTTCATTTAAGAAAAGTATGATGTAATTATTTTTCTATAAATTA
>NZ_JAJAFZ010000062.1:0-25997 GCF_025384895.1 Photorhabdus kayaii | reverse complement strand
CGAGTGCAGCCAACAAAGAGGCAACTTGAAAGATGACGGGTATACAATTAAAAAACTGATTTATCAGATACAGACCAATACAGGATGCTGATCATGGTAATAGAACTGTGTGATACTGATATCATCTGGCGTAATGCAAGACTGGCAACAATGGATTCTGCTGTCAAGGCAGCTTACGGATTATTAAAAGAATATGATCTTGTGGTGCGTGATGACAAAATTTTAGCTATTTTGCCCACTGCAACATTACAGACGAGTCGTTGTCAGGTAATTGATGTCCAACAACGCTTAATTACCCCTGGTTTAATCGATTGTCACACCCATTTAGTGTTTGGTGGTAACCGAGCTTATGAGTGGGAACAGCGTTTAAATGGTATGTCCTATGCTGAACTCAGCGCTCAGGGAGGGGGGATTAATGCGACAGTTTCTGCGACTCGGGCCAGTTCTCATGAACAACTTGAGCGTTCTGCGCAACAACGCCTTGCTGCATTTATGGCCGAAGGTGTGACCACCATTGAGATTAAATCGGGTTATGGATTAAATCTGGAAAATGAAGAAAAGTTGCTACAGGTTGCGCAGCACTTGGCGCGACATAACCCGATCGAGATCAGTCCCACATTGCTTGCTGCTCATACTTGTCCACCTGAATATAAGCATAATCCCGATGCTTATATGGATCTGATTTGCGAAGATATCCTTCCACAACTTTGGCAAAAAGGGCTGTTTGAGGCAGTAGATATTTTTTGTGAGAGTGTAGGATTTAATCTGGCACAAACTGAGCGACTCTTTCAGGAAGCACAGCGTTGGAACATTCCAGTAAAAGGTCATGTGGAACAGTTATCTCATTTAGGCGGGAGTGAACTGGTCGCTCGCTATCATGGTCTTTCTGTGGATCATATTGAATATTTAGATCAAGCGGGAGTTGAGTCGCTCAGTCACAGTGGTACGGTAGCTGTTTTGCTTCCTGGTGCGTTCTACTTTTTGCAGGAAACACAGCGCCCTCCTATTGATTTATTGCGGCAATTTAATGTGCCGATAGCTGTATCTACCGATTTTAATCCTGGAACCAGCCCATTTGCTTCTTTGAGAATGACCATGAATATGGCATGTGTACAATTTGGATTGACTCCTGAAGAGGTATGGTTAGGTGTAACCCGACATGCGGCTCGGGCATTGGGCAGAGAACAGCGTCACGGACAGTTGCGTGCAGGAGCTTACGCCGATTTTGTTGTCTGGGATGCAGAAAACCCCGTTGATATTTTCTATGAGTTGGGTCATAACCCTTTGAATACCAGAGTGTTTCGTGGTGTTATGACTCATTCCAGCATTATGTAACAGATAAGGAGCGGTAAATGAATTTATGGCATGCTACTTCGCCGACTATTTGGCAAGGACGAAATGATTTGGCAGAAGCGGATAATGCACTACGGCTTTTTCAAACAGTTAAACTATCTCCGTATTTTACGCCGGAAGAATTTTCTCACTATATTGCTCTCTTAGGGTTTGAATGTGATGAAGGTGTAAAGCGCAATCAGGGGAGGCCTGGTGCCAATCAAGGCCCTGATTATTTGCGGCAGTCGTTGGCAAATATGGCTAGTCATAAAGGGCATGATAGATTGGTCGATTTGGGAAGCGTTCACGCTAATCCCAATCAATTGAGTGAAGCACAACAAGCCTTGTCTGATGCCGTTACCCAATGTCAACGTCAGAATGTACGTACCTTGGTATTGGGTGGTGGACATGAAACGGCTTTTGCTCATGGTGTTGGAATTTATGATGCTTTTCCACATCAACGTGTTGGTATTATTAACTTTGATGCTCATCTCGATTTACGGCGTTCGCCGCAGCCCACTTCTGGTACACCATTTCGTCAACTTGCTGAATATTGTCAGCAACATCAACGTCTATTTCACTATACTTGCATTGGCGCAAGTTTGGCGTCTAATACGCAGGCATTGGTGGATGAAGCAAATCGCTTGAACGCTACGATTATCTGGGATAATCAATGTCGTGAAACTATGCTGGACAAGGTGCAACAGCAGATACAAGATATACTCCAGCAAGTTGATTTGATTTACATGACGATCGATTTGGATGTATTACCTGCTTATCAGATGCCAGCAGTCTCTGCGCCAGCCGCATTGGGGTTGCCATTGGAGCGCCTTCTGCAATTAATTCAGCCAATTTGTCAGAGCGGTAAACTACAGGCGGCTGATTTGGTTGAGCTCAATCCACTATTTGATATACAAGGTATAGGTGGAAGAGCCGCAGCACGTCTTGCCTGGCAATTAGCACATTGGTGGTATTGATTATCTAAAATAACAGTACTATTGTGTTTTCTATTTTGGCAAAGATAGCTTGATAAAGTGAGTGTAATTAATCACTTAACATTTTTACAGCATAAGGAATTTATTGTGACGACGCACTTATCAGGATCATTTGCCAAACCTGTGCCTCTGTATGCCAAAGTGAAACAATCTATCATTGAAAAAATCTACACCGGTGAATGGAAATCAAATGATCGTGTTCCTTCTGAAGCTGAATTGGTTAAACAGTTTAACTGTAGCCGTATGACTGCTAACCGTGCACTGCGTGAGTTGACTGCTGAAGGGGTATTAGTACGGCTGCAAGGCGTGGGATCGTTTGTCGCTGAACCGAAGGGGCAATCCGCTCTGTTTGAAATTCACAGCATTGCTGATGAGATTTCAGCTCGTTCTCATCAGCATCGCTGTAAAATATTAAAATTATCCGAGCTGGATGCGGATGTGAAACAGGCCGCTGAATTGGACATTATTGTTGGTACGCCGATTTATCATTCGGTTATTGTCCATTATGAAAACGATGTTCCTGTTCAAATAGAAGATCGTTATGTCAATGCTCAATCGGTGCCTGATTATTTGCAACAGGATTTTACGAAACTTACGCCACACGATTATTTGTCAATGATTGCACCTCTAACGGAAGGTGAACACATTGTGGAAGCTATTGCTGGCGATCCTCGATCCTGCAAGTTGTTGCAAATTGAGTCAGGGGCTCCCTGTTTGTTAATTAGTCGCCGAACTTGGTCGACTCATTACACTGTTTCCAGTGCCAGGCTGTTATTTCCCGGTAATCGGTATAAATTGAAAGGACGTTTCAACTCATAGCTATATCCTCATAACTGATTTTTTTCCGTATGAGCTGATAGGGTTGCCATAGATCATTACCTTCATAATGGATTAATGCGATTTCACGTATTTTATCCGTTCCATTTATGGCAACCGTATTGGTAAGCGCATTAAATAAGGGGATGTCAGAGCCAGAATCACCATAGGCAACACATTTTTCCAAATTTAGCCCATGTTCCTGTACATATTTTTTCACTATCTGTAATTTACTTTCGGGTGTTAATATCTGTTCTGGATCAATCGATTCACGAAAAGGTAAAGCAGGAAAATTTGATGCAACAACGATATCAACCCCAAAATTTTTTAAATGTTGGGCAAAGAAGTCTGGTGATAGGGTAATGACCATAGATATTTCACCTTTGGTTCTGATATCGTCAAAAACCTCTTTTATTCCTCCAATCCACGGTGAGGCATGAAAAACTTTAGCAACGTCAGCGTACTGCAAGTTTGACCATAGACGTTGTAATTCAGCGGCAAATTTCTTGGTATCTATATCTCCTTGAGAAAATTGTTTTTCCAGCAGATGAAGCTCTGTCAGGCAATTCATTGTACGGGCAATTTCCAGACTTGCTGTGGTTCCTCTGAGAAGAGTGCCATCCATATCAAAAACATGTAATACTTTCATAATAAACCTAAGTAAATTTTTCGTTATAGGGGTAGGGTAGGTTTGTTCGTGATGGTAAACATATAGGGATTACCTATCTTAGTAATCCCCCGCTTATTCAGTTAGCTCACGAATTAGGCGGCTTCTACTGCCAAGGTCTTAAGAACCGCTGAGGCGGCATAGTGACCACTAATCATTGCAGCAACAATACCTCTGAAAATTCCACAAGCGTCACCTGCAATCCATACAGGATAAGGGGAAGTTTCCAGGCTTAAATCGCCGTCAAGACTGGGGTACCAACCGACACCTTCCAATGTAGGCCCGACGATATGCGTATTTTCGTGATCGATTTCGGGAAATTTTTTAATGATATTACGCAATCCTTGTAACATCTTATCGAATAGTTCTTCGCCGTAAATAGATGCAAGCTGTGTAATTATGTGAGCATTTCCTGCTAATATATCTTGTACTTTGATTCTAAAGTAAGAATCCTTTTGCTTCATGGCAGAAACAACATTGTTGAGTGTTCGGTCCGCGATATCTTCATCAAGAATACGTGTATTAAATCCAACATTAGATCGTCCTGTAGAAGGGCCGTCAGAATGACCGGAAACGGTCCATAAATCTTGAGTTTTTGTTAATACTGTTTCGCCATCCCGGCAAGCACAGAAAGTACGCCATTCAATAACGCCATCATCCGACCGAAACTTTAACTTCGGGTCGAGTTGCTTCATATTTTTAAAAAATGCCAAATCTTCTTGCTGTTCAATGCGGAACCCAACTTCTAACCGATTGAAAGATTGTTTTTTAACTAGACTGGCAATCTCTAATGGACCAAATCTTCCACTAGCTAAAATGATTCGTCGGCATTCAATTTGATAAGTATTGGCATTTTTGTCTCTTAAATTCATAATCAGAGCATCTTTTCTTTTGACGTATTTATAAGACAGGAATTTAGTTTGTGTGATGATATCTGCATCTGCCGTTTGCACCATATCTTCAACAAGATTAATTCTATCTTCAAGAGACATATAATTAGAGGGATAATCTTTTAATACCCATTCCCCGGAACCTACTGTAAAGTCTTTGGGATTTGTTGGGAATGGCGGTGTGTCCAGACCATATGTGTTTAGCGTGGTGCATGTCCATTCATAAGCTTGCCGTAATTCCAGTTCATTTGGTAACTCCCAAAGTGCACTGGCAGAAGGAAAAAATGAGAATTTTCCGTCAGAAAACAGCCCTGCACCACCGTGTCCTTCGGTTATCTCAACGAGATTATCTTTATCGCGTTCATGAATAGCTTTGCCATTATCGATTAGTACGACTCGTAAACCTTTTCCTTTCAATTTCTGTACCGCAGCTAAACCTGCTGGGCCAGCGCCAATAACAGCGACATCATATACAGACATTTCTCTCCTCCATTCTTTAGTCAGAATTAATGTTCCTGGGAACATTTTCTATGAGTTGAGCATTGAATTATTTGTTCGGTTTTACGGAGTACATCCCGTTTTTTGCTAGAAATAGCATTCTATTCCGATTACCCTTATCAAATACGAAACTTCTAGTATCGAAAATAGAGCATCTAAACTTGCTTTTCTGATATTATTTGTCAATACCAAATTATGGGTATCTTAATTTGTCAATGAATGGAGCGATTTATGAGTGAGAATGAGCGGCTATCCCCATTAAGACGTGGGCGTCCACGCGATAATGACACGACAAAAGCTGTGTTGAATGCTGCACTTGTTCTCGTTGAAAGTGGACGGATTGCAGATATTACTATTAACCATATTGCCTTGTATTCAGGCGTTGCGAAATCGACTATTTATCGTAGATGGCCGAATGTATCAGCAGTTTTAATGGATGCTTTCTTTGATGATATTGAACCTCTAATTATTTATGACAAACAGATGCCGGTGATAGAATCCATGCGGATTACCATTAAAAAGCTTATTGAAGTGTTGCAAAGTAAGCACGGGTTGCTGTTCAGGTATCTGTTGGGATCAGCACAGTACGATACTGAGGTGAGAGAGGTTTTTATTCAGCGCTGGCTTGAACCACGACGACAGTTAGGAAAGCAGATTATTTTACATGCTATCGAGCGAGGAGAGATTTCTTCTCATACTGATCGGGACTTATTGTTAGACTGCATTTTCGGTGCTATTTACTACAAATATATGGTTTCTTTTTCTCTCGTTACACCTGAATTTGTCGATAAGGTTATTGATTGTGCGTTTGGTGGTTTGGCTAGGGATTAAATGCTCATTTCGATAAGGAAGTATTTATTAGCGGTTACAGGTGTTCTGTCCAAAGAGTGATTTTTGCTAAGTCAAAATAACCTTTTTATTATTGATTACGGTTGTAAGATTAATCTGACGGGGTCAGCAATGCCAGCCCCGTTAACCATAATCAGGTTATATTGATATACCCGTTATCTTTCAAGTTGCCTCTTTGTTGACTGCACTCGCTCACCCCCGTCACATAGTTACCTATGCTGCCGGGGATTCACTCCCTTGCCGCCGCGATGCATCTTGAAATCCATAGGGTATATATATTCAAGCGCACATATTTGTCACCAACCTTATTCTTATAAATTTACTTTCTGAAATTATTATTATCTTTATTTATCTTACTATAATCATAGTCTTTTACAGCGTAATAATGAAATTTAGGCCACGATTTCATGTGTGTGATGGAAAAGATTTTGAGATAAGTGGTCGATTAAAAAATCAGTTTGCTTTCGAGAAAGTAAACTATCAGACCCCCATTATCAGATTGAAGTTTCCCCTGATTGAGGTAATCACCGATATGGCGGTCAACGGTGGTCTGATGGAGTCGCAATGCCTGGGCTATCATCACAGAACTCCACCCTTCAGAAGCCAGAAGGATAGCTTTTATTCTGTCTCGTACTTGACCATCACGAGTTGTGTCGTGAAGACGCTCAAGTTTGATTTTTTGTTCTGATGTAATAAATATTTTCATAGCGAGAATAATGATCTCCATTTCGTATAAAACCAAGCATCTTCAATGATTGCTAGCATATATTGTATAACAAGCTTTTTAATTAGAGCAAGATCGCTAATGTTTTTTTAATCACGAATAAAGAATAAATCAATTAATTCGGCGAAATAGCGCTAAAAAATTTTCTCAGTGGTCAAGTTGAGTAAAATACAGACAATGTAGTTGCTGACAAGGTAATGCCGTCATGATTACTCGTTCTGCTTTGAAAAAAGAGAGGCCAGCGATCGAATACCATCATCGAAAAATGGATGATCTGGGTACGCAATACGGGTTATGGCTGTAGTACTAGGAAAATCTTTCCTTCCTTAAATCATATTTTTGTAAAATTAATGTAAATAATTTGTGATTATAAACACAAAAATAAGAAAAATATGATTCCTTGATAATTGGAGAAAAATAATATTAACAAATTGATTCATAAGAAAATAAAAACAATAAACTCATAAATTTATCATTTTAGCTAATGGTTTGGTCTATTGAATATACATGTATGTACAACTATACATTTAGCAAATATCTAAAGACCAAAAGGAGCCAGACCGTGACCGCCCAAAATAGTAAATTCCGTAATGTTGGTATCCGGGCACCCAGAGGAACACAATTAACAGCCAAAAGTTGGCTAACCGAAGCTCCTCTGCGCATGTTAATGAATAATCTTGATCCAGAAGTTGCTGAAAACTCTGATGAACTGGTGGTGTATGGTGGTATTGGTCGGGCTGCTAGAAATTGGGAGTGCTATGACAAGATTATTGAAACACTGAAAGAGTTGGAAGACGATGAAACGTTGTTAATCCAATCGGGTAAGCCGGTTGGGGTATTTAAAACCCATAGCAATGCCCCACGGGTACTTATTGCAAATTCGAATTTGGTGCCGCACTGGGCGACTTGGGAACACTTCAACGAGCTGGATGCTAAAGGGCTGGCTATGTACGGCCAAATGACGGCGGGTAGCTGGATTTACATTGGCAGCCAGGGAATTGTTCAAGGCACCTATGAAACGTTTGTGGAAGCTGGTCGCCAGCATTATAACGGTAATTTACAGGGCCGTTGGGTGTTAACTGCTGGTTTGGGAGGGATGGGGGGAGCACAACCGCTGGCTGCAACACTGGCTGGAGCGTGTTCGCTAAATATTGAGTGCCAGCAAAGCAGGATTGATTTCCGTCTGCGTACTGGTTATGTCGATGAACAAGCGAAAGATCTGGATGACGCCCTGGCTCGAATCGAAAAATATACTCAGGAAGGTAAAGCCATCTCTATCGCACTGTGCGGTAATGCCGCTGAAATTTTGCCAGAATTAGTCCGTCGTGGCGTACGCCCGGATTTGGTCACTGACCAGACAAGTGCACACGATCCTCTCAATGGCTATCTACCGAAAAACTGGAGTTGGGAAGAATACCGCCAACGTGCTATTTCAGCACCGGAAGAGGTCATCAAAGCAGCAAAATCTTCAATGATAGAACATGTTAAGGCGATGTTGATTTTCCAGCAACAGGGCATTCCTGTTTTTGATTACGGCAACAACATTCGCCAAATGGCATATGAAGTCGGCGTAGAAAATGCTTTCGATTTTCCTGGTTTTGTTCCTACTTATATTCGCCCGTTATTTTGCCGTGGTATCGGGCCCTTCCGCTGGGTAGCGCTTTCTGGTGATCCACAGGATATCTATAAAACTGACGCTAAAGTTAAAGAATTACTCCCCGATGATCAACATTTGCATCATTGGCTAGATATGGCGAGGGAACGTATCAGCTTTCAGGGTCTACCTGCCCGTATCTGTTGGGTTGGTTTAGGGCAACGAGCCAAGCTAGGGTTAGCTTTTAACGAAATGGTACGCAGTGGAGAACTTTCTGCACCGATTGTTATTGGTCGTGACCATCTGGATTCCGGCTCTGTAGCCAGTCCGAACCGCGAAACCGAATCTATGTGTGATGGCTCTGATGCCGTTTCGGACTGGCCGTTGTTAAACGCCTTACTTAACACCGCCAGCGGTGCTACCTGGGTTTCTCTGCATCATGGCGGTGGTGTCGGCATGGGTTTCTCACAACATGCCGGTATGGTGATTGTTTGTGATGGAACTGATGAAGCCGCAGAACGTATAGCACGGGTGCTACATAACGATCCGGCCACTGGGGTTATGCGTCATGCTGATGCAGGTTATGAAATCGCTATCCATTGTGCCAAAGAGCAAGGATTAGACTTGCCGATGCTTAATACAAAATAAGGAACATTATGAAGCAGCTAACTATTTATCCAGGCAAATTGACCCTTGATGAGCTACGTCAGGTTTATCTACAACCAATAAAAATCACGCTGGATAGCCAAATTTTTCCTGCTATTGAACACAGCGTGGAGTGTGTTAATGCGATTCTTGCTGAAAATCGCATTGCCTATGGGATTAATACCGGGTTCGGGCTATTAGCCAGTACACGAATTGAAGAAGATAATTTAGAAAAACTACAGCGTTCGCTTGTCGTCTCTCATGCTGCCGGGGTCGGTGAAGCGTTGGACGATAATATGACCCGGTTGATCATGGTATTGAAAATTAACAGTCTCTCCCGTGGTTACTCAGGTATTCGTCTCGCCGTTATTCAAGTATTAATCGCGTTAGTCAATGCGGAAATTTATCCTCATATTCCCTGTAAAGGATCGGTGGGGGCTTCGGGTGATTTAGCGCCGTTGGCACATATGAGCCTGTTATTACTTGGGGAAGGGCAAGCGCATTATCAGGGCGAATGGCTGCCAGCCAGAGAAGCGCTGGCAAAGGCCAATTTACAACCCATTACATTAGCGGCTAAAGAAGGTTTGGCGTTACTCAACGGAACCCAAGTATCCACGGCTTTTGCGTTACGTGGGTTATTTGAGGCAGAAGATCTGTTGGCGGCAGCGATAGTTTGTGGTTCTTTATCTGTAGAGGCGGCATTGGGTTCCCGCAAACCATTTGATGCCCGTGTACATGAGGTACGGGGGCAACAGGGGCAGATCGATGTTGCCGCATTGTATCGTCATGTATTAGAGGAGAGCAGCGAACTATCAGATTCTCACATCAATTGCCCAAAGGTACAGGACCCTTATTCATTACGTTGTCAGCCACAAGTCATGGGTGCTTGCCTGACTCAGTTGCGCCATGCTGCTGATGTTATTCTGACTGAAGCTAATGCCGTATCTGATAACCCACTGGTGTTTGCTGAGCAGGGAGAAGTGATTTCCGGTGGTAACTTCCATGCTGAACCTGTTGCAATGGCGTCTGATAATTTGGCTCTGGTATTGGCAGAGATAGGTGCATTGTCAGAACGACGTATTGCGTTGTTGATGGATTCACATATGTCACAACTTCCGCCTTTTCTGGTTGAGAATGGTGGTGTGAATTCAGGTTTTATGATTGCACAAGTGACGGCAGCGGCGCTTGCCAGTGAAAATAAAGCATTGGCACACCCGGCGAGTGTTGACAGTTTACCAACTTCGGCCAATCAAGAGGATCATGTATCAATGGCACCGGCTGCGGGACGTCGTTTATGGGAGATGGCAGAAAATACCCGAGGTATTCTGGCAATTGAATGGTTATCTGCCTGCCAGGGGATCGATTTCCGTAATGGCTTGAAAAGCAGCCCGATTTTGGAAGAAGCG
This sequence comes from Photorhabdus kayaii, assembly GCF_025384895.1. Taxonomy (NCBI): domain Bacteria; kingdom Pseudomonadati; phylum Pseudomonadota; class Gammaproteobacteria; order Enterobacterales; family Morganellaceae; genus Photorhabdus; species Photorhabdus kayaii. The sequence goes on along the minus strand of NZ_JAJAFZ010000062.1, from coordinate 15,581 downwards.
CGTGTTATCTTGAGAGCGAAAGTAGATTATTACGATCAGGATCGTTTCTTTGCACCTGATATTAATGCTGCTGTGAAATTATTATCTGAGCAACATCTCTCCTCATTACTTCCTTCTGGACAGATATTACAGAGTAAAAATAACCGTTAAATCAACCAATGGCCGGCGCCCGACCGGCCTGATTGTCACATTTATCTTTCTCATAAAACCCAATAATAAAAGATAAGAGGGTAAATCATGCAAGCTTCATTACAACTAGAGCGAGGACTCAACGCACGCCATATCCGGTTTATGGCGTTGGGTTCTGCGATTGGTACAGGTCTTTTTTATGGTTCTGCTGAAGCAATAAACATGGCCGGTCCGGCGGTATTGTTAGCTTATTTAGTGGGCGGTGCTGCTGTCTTTATGGTTATGCGTGCTTTAGGAGAAATGGCGGTTTACAGACCGGATGCCGGCTCTTTCGCCAGTTACGCTCATCAATATTTAGGCCCGTTACCCGGATTTATTACCGGCTGGACTTATACTTTCGAAATGATCATTGTTTGTCTGGCGGATGTGACTGCTTTTGGCATTTATATGGGGCTATGGTACCCGGAAGTGCCGCGTTGGATATGGGTACTTAGTATTATTTTCATTATTGGCGCGCTCAATCTTTGTAAAGTCAAAGTATTTGGCGAAATGGAATTCTGGTTATCGATTCTGAAAGTTGCTGCAATCAGCGCCATGATTATTGCCGGAACCGGTATTATTCTGTTTGGTTTTAGCGGCCATTTTCAGGCAACGGGGGTTCAAAATCTGTGGCAACACGGAGGGTTTATGCCTAATGGGTTGGGGGGCATTATTGAGTCTTTGGCTGTTGTGATGTTTGCTTTCGGTGGTATCGAAATTATCGGTATTACATCCAGTGAAGCTAAAAATCCGGCGAAAATGATCCCGCAAGCGATTAACTCTATCCCGTTTCGTATTCTTCTGTTTTATGTACTCACTATTTTTGTATTAATGGCAATTTACCCTTGGAGCAGTATCGGCCAAGAAGGTAGTCCATTTGTCGCAATATTTCAGGGGTTAGGCATTGGTTCGGCAGCGAATATTCTGAATATTATCGTCATTACGGCGGCAATTTCGGCCATTAACAGCGATATTTTTGGTGCCGGTCGTATGATGTATGGTATGGCGGAGAAAGGATTAGCCCATAAAAAATTTATGCATTTAAGCCGTAACGGTGTGCCTTGGGTGACGATCATGGTTATGACATTGGCGTTATTGTGTGCTGTGGTTCTCAATTATTTGCTCCCTAAACAGATATTTGTCATTGTTGCTTCGATTGCGACTTTTGCCACTGTGTGGGTCTGGTTAATGATTTTGCTATCTCAATTTGCTATGCGCAGAAAAATGTCACCGGGAGAAGCAAAAAAATTACAATTCCCAGTACCGATGTGGCCTGTTGCGCCGATTTTGACCATCGTATTTATGATATTTATTATTGCTGTTCTCAGTTACTTCCCTGCGACACGAATTGCGTTCTATGTGGGAGGCGTATGGATCGCGCTGTTAATATCCGCCTATTATTTATGGATACGAAAAAATGTCATTATTGTGAGCGCTCAATCAGCCAAAGAAACACGGTGTTAAATAGGTAGAAACCAAACCGTCTTGTTGTTGAATAAGACGGTTTGCCCCGAAAATTAATTAAAAATTTACGATATACCCTATTGATTTCAAGATGCATCGCGGCGGCAAGGGAGCGAATCCCCGGGAGCATAGATAACTATGTGACCGGGGTGAGTGAGTGCAGCCAACAAAGAAGCAACTTGAAAGATGACGGGTATAAAATATCTGGGTTGCCTTTTTAGTTATCGTTCCTTAATTCATTGTTCGCTTAACATTAGTACTTAAAATTCTATATCATTAACCTGATATAAAGCTGATTTGTCTCAATGATCGTGGCAAACTAACAGGCTAATGAATTTGCAGGGTTGGAGGCGCTTTTGGACAAGATTTTTATCGATGAGGCAGTAGCTGAGTTATATACCATTCAGGATATGTTGCGCTGGTCTGTTAGCCGGTTTAATGCGGCGAATATTTATTACGGGCACGGTACAGACAATCCCTGGGATGAGGCACTGCAACTGGTTCTTCCATCACTGTTTTTGCCGTTGGATATCCCACAAGAGATGCTAACCACGCGACTGACATCAACTGAACGTCATCGTATTGTTGAACGGGTACTGCGCCGTATTAATGAGCGTATTCCAGTTGCTTATTTGACTAACAGAGCCTGGTTTTGTGGTCATGAATTTTATGTTGATGAACGGGTTTTGGTTCCGCGTTCACCGATTGGTGAATTAATTAATAATGAATTTGCAGGATTGATCCCTGACCAACCCGCTAATATCCTCGATCTCTGCACGGGTAGTGGTTGTATTGCCATTGCCTGTGCATATGTTTTCCCGGAAGCGGAAATCGATGCGGTGGATATTTCCGCAGATGTGCTGGCTGTGACTGAACAGAATATTCAGAATCACAGCCTTGACCACCGGGTTATTCCGATTCGTTCTGATCTGTTCCGCGATATGCCACCGGTTAAATACGATCTTATTGTCACGAACCCGCCTTATGTCGATGCCGAGGATATGAGCGACTTGCCGGAAGAGTTTCGCCGTGAGCCTGAGCTGGGTTTGGCGGCAGGTTCGGATGGTTTGAAACTGGCACGTCGTATTCTGGCAACTGCGCCAAATTTTCTTACTGAACGAGGTGTGTTGATTTGTGAGGTTGGTAACAGTATGGTGCATTTGATTGAACAATATCCTGATGTGCCATTTACTTGGTTGGAATTTGAATATGGTGGTGACGGCGTATTTATGTTGACACGTCAACAGTTGGTTGAACATCACGAACATTTTCGCTTATTCAAAGATTGAATAATTGAATAATTGAATAGGCTGGTAGCTGCGGTAATAATGCAAAACGGGCAGAGTTAAATAAAAGAACGGTTAACAGGAAGGAATTGGGATGGCGGGAAATAGTATCGGGCAATTTTTCCGGGTCACCACTTTTGGCGAATCTCACGGTTTGGCGTTGGGATGTATTGTCGATGGTGTGCCACCGGGCATTGCAATCACAGAAGCTGATTTGCAAGTTGATTTAGATAGGCGTCGTCCGGGAACTTCCCGTTATACAACGCAGCGCCGTGAGCCGGATCAGGTTCGCATTCTTTCTGGTGTATTTGAAGGGGTAACCACTGGCACTAGTATCGGTTTACTCATTGAAAATACTGACCAGCGTTCTCAGGATTACAGCGCTATTAAAGATGTATTTCGTCCGGGCCATGCCGATTACACTTATGAACAGAAATACGGTATCCGCGACTATCGTGGTGGTGGCCGTTCTTCTGCTCGCGAAACGGCAATGCGTGTTGCGGCAGGTGCAATAGCGAAAAAATATTTACTGGATAAATATGGCATTCGTGTCCGTGCTTGCTTGACCCAAATGGGTAATATCCATTGCCAATTGAAAGATTGGGAACAGGTGGAACAAAACCCATTTTTCAGTCCTGATGAGACCAAACTTGAACAACTTGATGCCCTGATGCGTGAACTGAAAAAGGCGGGCGATTCTATTGGCGCGAAAGTGACGGTTGTCGCGGAAAATGTTCCTGCTGGTTTGGGAGAACCGGTTTTCGACCGCCTTGATGCTGATATTGCTCATGCGCTGATGAGTATTAATGCAGTAAAAGGTGTTGAAATTGGTGATGGTTTTGGTGTTATCAATTTACGTGGCAGCGAAAACAGAGATGAAATAACTGCTCGGGGATTCACCAGTAATCATGCGGGAGGAATTCTGGGGGGTATTAGCAGTAGCCAACCAATTGTTGCTCATATTGCGTTGAAGCCAACTTCTAGCATCATGGTGCCAGGTAAAACGATTAACCGTCAGGGTGAAGAAGTGGAAATGGTCACTCGTGGTCGCCATGATCCTTGTGTTGGTATCCGTGCTGTACCGATTGCAGAAGCTATGATGGCGATTGTGCTGATGGATCACCTATTACGCCAGCGGGCGCAGTGTGCTGATGTCGAATCCAGCCTTCCTCGCTGGTGAATTTGAGAATGAAGCTAGCCTTGAAAATCCCAGAGACTGAAATGGGTAGCTTAATGTTGATAAGCGGTTTCTTTTGATGGGATGAAATATGGACTGGTTATTGTCATTAGGTGGGGAAGTTTACGTTCTGCTCTTTTTGGTTGCGGTGATGGCTGGATTTATTGACTCGATTTCGGGTGGTGGAGGTCTATTGACTATCCCAGCGCTGTTATCTGTTGGTGTCTCTCCGGTGCAGGCGTTGGCGACCAACAAGTTGCAGGCAGTGGGAGGCTCCTTCTCTGCCAGCCTCTATTTTGTTCGTTACGGTGAGGTTGATCTCAAATCTCAACGCCTTGCCATACTGATGACATTACTTGGTTCAATGGCTGGTGCGATTATTGTCCAGTTTATAAAGCCAGATTTTCTCTGTCAGCTATTACCGGTTCTGGTCATTATCATTGGTCTTTATTTCCTTTTGACGCCAGCCATTGGTATGGAAGATAGCCATCGTCGCTTGACGCCTGTGGCCTTTGCCTTGTTTATCGGGAGTGGGCTTGGTTTATATGACGGCATATTTGGCCCCGGTGTTGGCTCATTTTATGCATTAGCTTATGTCGTGTTGTGCGGCTATAACCTGGCAAAATCCACCGCGCATGCTAAGGTACTGAACTTTGCTTCTAATATAGGTTCACTGGCGCTTTTTATCCTTGGCGGTCAAGTTTTGTGGATATTGGGCCTTGTGATGTTGGCAGGGCAGGTGATTGGCGCACGGTTAGGCGCAAGTTTGGTTTTGACCCATGGGCAAAAATTGATTCGCCCTATGATTGTCATTATCTCTTTTTTGATGAGTATTAAGCTACTGAATGATAATCACGGCGATACGATCCGTAGCTGGCTAGCATTTTATTTTTGATTCAGGATCTTGTTTTTAATTCATGATAACGCATAACTATCAACAACTTATTGATATTTTTAATCGCTGTTTTGGTGATGAATACAACACCCGTTTGGTTAAAGGTGATAATGAACCTATTTATCTGCCGGCAGATGAAGAGGTCTCCTATAACCGGATTGTGTTTGCTCATGGTTTCTATGCCAGTGCATTACATGAAATTGCTCATTGGTGCATTGCGGGTAAAGAGCGTCGTAAGCTAGTGGATTTTGGTTATTGGTATTGCTCGGATGGGCGTGATGCACAGACGCAAAGTGAATTTGAAAAAGTAGAAATTAAACCACAGGCACTTGATTGGTTGTTTTGTACTGCGGCAGGTTTTCCGTTTAATGTCAGTTGTGACAATCTTGAAGGGGATTTTGAACCTGACAGATTAGCTTTTCAGCGTAAAGTTCATGCTCAGATCATGGATTATTTAGCGCAGGGGATACCTGCAAGAGCGGAGTGCTTTATTCAGGGGTTGCACTCGTTCTACAATACGCCCCCATTGAAAGCGGAACATTTTCCCTATCCGGAAGATATATTCGCAGATTGAGAATACTGAATTTGAGGAAAAATAATGCTCGCTGAGTTTGAAACGCGTATTTTGGCGCAAATTGATGACATGGTAGATCATGCCAGTGATGATGAATTGTTTGCTGGTGGTTATCTCCGTGGGCATCTTACTTTAGCGGTGGCAGAATTGGAGCAGGAAGGTGCGCATACGGCTGAACAGCTTCATGACCGTGTTGAAGAAAGTATCCAAAATGCGATTAAAGCTGGGGAACTGGCGCCACCGGATCAGGTTCTTGTTCTTAATACCTGGCAGCGCCTATTGGATAATGCTAAAACTCAATAATTTTATTAAGAGGCAGAAAACGAACTGTGCTACCAAAATTCATATGAATATCTAACAATTTGCGGCGCGGTTCCTTAATAGCTTTTCAATTTACGGCCTCTCAGTAGTTTTCTGATCCAGAAACGGTTTGGGTGAAGGGCCGCCAGTGTTTCATTATCCAGTGGTAATGGCTCATCAAAGATCTGCCCTGCAAGAATTTCTGCACTGAGTGGCGCAGAGCATAATCCACGGGAACCTAATGCCCCGATAACAAACAGATTGGAATAACAAGGTGCATCTATGATGGGACCCCTTGTGCGGATTTTTTCTGGCAAATCTTGATAATCTGTCATTATCTTATTGAGATCCGGCACATTTCCCACCATTGGCATGTGGTCCCGAACAACGCAGCGAATACCTTGGCGGGATTGTTTAGCAGAAACATCAACTTGGTTTACCCATTCGGCATTAGGTAAACATTTCAGCAATCGATCACGGTTTTCTTGTTGTTCTGTTTCAGAATATTCACTATCAAGCCGATAACGCTGATAACTGGCGCCGATACAGTGGTGTTGATTGGCTGGATTAGCTGGTGTCATATAACCATCATAGCAAAGCACATTTTGCAATTGGCTCAGATCAGCTGTGGTTGGGATGTGGCTGACTTGACCACGTACAGCAGTTACCGGCAGTTTCTCGGTTTGTTCAAACTGGGGTAGATGATGACCGTTAGCAATCACCACCGTTTTGTGCTGTGTGTTTAACGATTGCCCTTGATGCATCAGATGCAGTTGCCAGCCATGTTGGTTGTGATTAAGCGCGGTAACTTGATGATTGAAGCGACAGAGCATGCCTTGCTGTTGTGCCAATGCTGTTGCTGCTTTTGTGAGTTCAGCCGGGCATAGCCATCCGCCCTGTGGATAGTGAATGCCGTGGTGATGAATATCCAACCCACATTTTTCACTCAACTGGTGACAATTCATGCCGATGGCGAGTTCATTCGGCCATTCTGTTGCCAGAATTTTCTCAATTTTCCTGCTACTTTTTTCATCATAAGCAAGTTGGCTGACACTACACCATTGGTGGTCGAAATCAATTCCTTGCGCTGATAGCTGCTCATACTGGCGGCGGGCAAAGGTAAATGCCGGGGTAAAGAATTTTTCGAGTTCGTTATTATTACCGTTAAGTAATGGGTAAAGTGCTCCTTGGCGATTACCGGATGCACTTTGTGCCGGGGTTGTATCCTGACAATAAAGAGTCACCTGCGCTCCACGACGCAGTAGCGCGAGTGCGGTGAAAATACTGGCAATCCCGCCGCCGATAATGGCGATATCATTGGTGCAACTTGCTGACGGCCGGGCAAACCAAGGCGCAGGTAACGGCTGATATTTCTGAGTTGCCAGAGTCCCAGTCAGCATTTCTCTTTTGCGGCCAAATCCTTTGACTTTGCTGACATTAAAACCGGCTTGTTGTAAACCACGACGGACAATACCCGCAGAAGTAAAGGTTGCAAAAGTGCCTTCTGGATGAGCAAATTGCGCCATTGCAGCAAACAACTGTTCACTCCACATTTGCGGGTTTTTGGCAGGCGCAAAGCCATCTAAAAACCAGGCATCTACTTTGCCGTGAAGACTAGAACCCATTGTTGGTAACAGATCATTGACGTCACCAAACCATAAATCCAATGTGACAGCGCCATTTGCCATAATCAATCGGTGGCAGCCTGCCAGTGGTTGAGGCCATTGTTGGCAAAGTTGCTGCGAAAAAATCTCAAGCTCAGGCCAGCGTTGATGTGCGGCTTTTAAGTCGTTGGTTTTCAGTGGATACTTCTCAAAACTGATGAAATGTAGACGTTTCAATGGCGTATCAGGATCTTGCTGTCGAAATGCATCAAATGCTTGCCAGAGCGTCAGAAAATTTAATCCCGTTCCGAAGCCGGTTTCCGCGATTACACAACTAGAACGGGAATGCGTGCAGAATCGTTGGGGGAAGCGGTTACCGTTGAGAAATACATAACGGGTTTCTTCCAGCCCATCCTGATTTGAGAAGTAAACGTCATCAAACTGTGTTGAAATCGGAGTACCTTGATCATTCCAACTTAGGGTTGCGGTACAAATAGCAGAATTTTTCACGGTAATGCCTGTAATATTACTGATAATAATGCGATTTTAGCGAGGTTGGGGTTGATGTACCACCTGGCAGAAGAAAAGAGTGGAAAAGTGTTGAGCCTTGCTTGCGGTGTGTACGGTTAGTCACCTCCATCTATTTTATTTTTATAAATCAATCTATAAATGGTCTCATGATGCAAGGATATTATTTTATACCCGTCATCTTTCAAGCCGCCTCTTTGTTGGCTGCACTCACTAACCCCGGTCACATAGTTATCTATGCTCCCGGGGATTCGTTCCCTTGCCGTCGCGATGCAACTTGAAATCCATAGGGCATATACTGCTTTAGATAATCAACCACTTGCTTTGTATTTATTATGAATAAGCTTTCTTCATAATAACAACGGAATGTTCAATTAAGTAAGTCCCCGCCAGTGTGTGAAGCGGGGATTGTATTTATAAATGAATGTGAAATTCACATAATTTTTTAAATTCTTTTGATTGCTTCTCTTTTAAATGCGAGGAAATCGTATCAATCATTGATACCACTTTGCGTTTAGCTGCCTCTTTATCACCGCCATTATGATTTACTTCTTCAATATAGGATGAACATAACTTACAAAATTCAACTACTCTCTTTTCAAGGGTATTTGAATATTTGTCGATAAAATCATAATGGCGGTAATTATTAGCTCGTTTTAAGTAATCTGAGTTTTGCATCGGTGTAGGTATAAATACCTCCTCTGAATTGAACCCAGTAATCTCCTTAGTATAACTTCTGTATATAGACTCTAATAACCGCTGATTTTTACTGGATATAATCATAATTAGTCCGTAAAGCGTGATGAATGCGCCAATTAGGATATGATTTTGTTGTGAAGAAATTGGTTCTATTTTGTTAAATTTGTTGCCGTATTGTGATAAAATATTTATGTCCATATTAAAAGCCACTAAGATCCATATGATACCAACGCTCAGTAGAAGATAACCAAGTCCTTTCATTATTAACCCCCATTAGGATTATTAGGTAAAGTTACCTAGGTCTTACAATGAACCGACCATTTGCATATGACATAGCATAATTACCATCATTTTTTGTGTGAATAATGGCTTTATCGGTTGATAAAGTCAGAAAACTTTCTGTTCTAAAACATTTGTTGCTGTAAGTTTGAGTATTTCCCGTAATTCAGTCAGTAATATAACATAGGGATTGATTCATTTCATAAAAATTTTATTCATCCTTATTATTCGCAGTTATTAAATTTGTTTCTAATTAGTAAGGAATTTAATAAAAATAGCAAGTATAGAAACTTCTATATAAATATAAGCCTACTAATCATTATTCTGATGCTTGATAAATTCATGTGTATTGTATTGATATTATTATCTTTAGCCTAAATTTTTGATGGAAATTACGAGTGTTTTTTTGATCTTATTGTTTACCAAAATAATTCCTATCTGAAATTTATTTTTATCTATTAAAATCTAAATCTTTTGTACTGTATTCTATGAAAGTTAACAGTTGTTTTGACGTGAAAACATTTTTGGGATTTTTAGTGAGATGAATTTTTCTTCGTAATTTTATCCTGATCGGACTTGTTCAGCGTACAAGTGTACGCTAAAGTGCTACATAGCATAGATGGAAATCCAGCAGATAAACATATTTAATGAGGTATTTAATGAAGCGTGTAGTGATCACTGGCTTAGGTATTGTTTCCAGCATTGGTAATAATCAGAAAGAAGTACTGGCATCTCTGAAAGAAGGCCGCTCCGGAATAACTTTTTCCTCACAATTTAAAGAGATAGGGATGAGAAGCCATGTCTGGGGTAATGTGAAACTGGATACCTCCGGATTAATAGACCGAAAAATTCAGCGTTTCATGAGCGATGCCTCTGTTTATGCTTATCTGGCGATGGAAGAGGCAATTAAAGATTCTGGCCTGGCTGATGATCAGGTTTCCAATATTCGTAGCGGATTGGTAGTGGGTTCTGGTGGTGGTTCCCCGTATAACCAGGTTGCGGGTGCTGATGGGATGCGTACTCGTGGTTTGCGTGGTGTGGGACCTTATATGGTAACCCGCTCAATGGCTTCTGGTGTATCAGCTTGCCTTGCAACTCCGTTTAAAATCAAAGGGGTAAACTACTCTATCAGTTCTGCATGCTCTACTTCTGCCCATTGCATAGGCCATGCAGCTGAACTTATTCAGTTAGGAAAACAGGATATTGTTTTTGCCGGTGGTGGTGAAGAACTCTGTTGGGAAATGAGTTGTGAATTTGATGCAATGGGTGCACTTTCAACGAAATACAACGAAATGCCAGAAAAAGCGTCCCGTACTTACGATAAGAGCCGTGATGGTTTTATTATTGCTGGCGGCGGCGGTATTGTTGTTGTGGAAGAATTAGAGCATGCATTGGCACGCGGCGCACACATATACGCTGAAATTGTTGGTTATGGAGCAACATCTGATGGCGCAGATATGGTTGTTCCATCTGGCGAAGGTGCGGTTCGTTGTATGAATATGGCACTGCAAGGTGTGAAAGGTTCCATTGATTATGTGAACACGCATGGTACATCTACTCCTGCGGGTGATGTGAAAGAGTTGGAGGCGATCAGGGAAGTTTTTGGTGATACAACACCGGCAATTTCTGCAACAAAAGCGATGACCGGCCATTCACTGGGGGCTGCTGGTGTACACGAAGCGATTTATAGCCTACTGATGTTAGAGCATGGTTTTATTGCACCAAGCATTAACATTGAAGATCTTGATGATAAAGCGGTAGGCATGAATATCATCACTAAACCTACTGAGCAAAAGTTGAATACAGTGATGTCCAATAGTTTTGGTTTCGGTGGTACTAATGCTTCTTTGGTGATGAGCAAGTATTCAGCTTAATTTCCCTCATCACAGACTATTTCGATCGTGTCCAAACAACAATGGTCGTTATTTGATGCATCTTAGGTGACCGCGTGCAGCGAGTCACCTTTGTATGTATACCCGTCATCTTTCAAGTTGCCTCTTTGTTGGCTGCACTCACTCACCCCGGTCACATAGTTATCTATGCTCCCGGGGATTCGCTCCCTTGCCGTCGCGATGCATCTTGAAATCCATAGGGTATATATTCCTGTTTTTGTGTGCTGTTCGTATCTTGTCTGTTTCAACAGAAAAGGCCATTGTTAACAATGTTGAATATTCAATACTATTGAATAATTAGTTAATAACTATTTAATAGTTATTGGGAGTTTTGAATCACCTATTTGGTAAAGATAGTATTTTGCCAAAGTGATTTTTGCTATGAATGTTGCAACAAATTTAGCATGTTGTGTTATCCGTTTATAAGCATAAATTCAAGTCTGTTTTGCTGAACTTTGATTGTGTGTGAAATATAATGTGAATATGGAAGTATATTCCTGTTATGGTAGGAAAGCCTATAATAATTATGATCTTGTAATATTATAGGCTTTTATTTATTACGTTTTGTTTTCAGTAGCCATTTGCTGAATACGGCGCTTACGGATAATTCGTAATATTGGTGGAGTAATCAGAACCAGAGCGGAAAGTATCAATAAACTCTGAGTAATTGTGCTGCTCCACAGAATGCCAAATTCTCCATTACTAATAGAAAGTGCGCGACGTAAATTTTGTTCCAGCATTTCTCCTAATACGAAACCGAGGATTAATGGCGACATCGGGAAATTCATCTTCCTCAGAATGTAGCCAAAAATACCCAACCCTACCATCAACAGAAGATCAAATGTCGTACTGTGTATGGCATATACACCAACCGCTGAAACAGTAGCAATAGCTGGAACAAGGAACCAGAGTGGGATAGTGAGCATCCGTGTAAATAGACCTATCATTGGGATATTCATGATCAGTAGGATAATATTGGCAATTAATAAAGCCGCAATTAACCCCCAGACGATATCCGGCTGTTCAGTGAACATTCCCGGCCCAGGCGTAATATTATAGAGCGTTAATGCCCCCATCATAACGGCAGTGGTGCCTGAACCTGGTACTCCTAATGTTAGCATTGGAATAAAGGAGCCACAGGCCGAAGCATTATTAGCCGCTTCTGGTGCTGCTACGCCGCGAATATCACCTTTACCAAATGAATCGCTATTCCCACTGAGCTTCTTCTCAGTCATGTAGGTAATTGCGCTAGCAATAGTCGCTCCTGCACCAGGCAAAATACCGACAAAGAAACCGATAAAGGATGATCTAAGCGTTGGTATGGCGCATTCAGCCGCTTCCTTGCGATTGAACAGCAGACGGCCTGTTTTGCGGATAATGGTTTTGCCGGCGGAGGTACTCTCTAACATCAGCAAAATTTCGCTGACAGAAAACAGACCTATTACCACAACAATAAATTGAATGCCATCTGACAGATGAACATTGTCGAATGTAAAACGATAAACCCCGGTGTTGGCGTCTACTCCGACAGTTGCCAGACCCAATCCTATTAATGCTGCTAATAGTGATTTCAGCGGATTCTGACTCATCATGCTACCCAGACAAGCAATAGCAAAAACCATAAGTGCAAAATATTCAGCAGGGCCGAAAGCCAGTGACCACTGCGCCAGTAATGGTGCAAACAAAATAATGCCGAAAATTGCCAGCAAAGAACCACAGAAAGAACTCACCGCGGAAATAGAGAGCGCCACACCTGCACGGCCCTGTTTGGCCATCGGATAACCGTCTAATGCGGTCATAATGGCAGCGGCATCACCGGGAACATTCAGCAGAATCGATGATATACGCCCACCATACTCACAACCGATATAAACGGTTGCCAATAAGATCAGGGCAGATTCAGCAGGCAGTTTTAAAGCGAAAGCCAGTGGCAGCAGAATCGCGACACCATTAATTGGCCCAAGCCCCGGTAGCAGCCCAACAATCGTACCGACAAAACAGCCAATTAAAGCAATAATCAGGTTTTGCGGCACCATTGCAACTTCAAAACCTTGACTGAGATACATCCAGGTTTCCATAAATTCTCCGTCAGTTGAGCCAGCTACCGAGAGGCAGGGTTACGTCAAGTAAACGGTCAAAGGCGAAATATAACGTGACGCCAAGGAACACCCCGGAAACGATTGCGGCAGGCAGTGTTGCGTTAAACAACAGCGCGACACTGAATGTCAGCAGTGCTGTAGCCAGAGGAAAACCAAGCCACTCGAATAACCAACCATAAATAACCAAAGAGAGAATCAACAGCATTAGGCGACGGATAACGGGGGCACTAGGCCAATTGCTCTGCTCTGGTTTTTTGAAAAGTAGTAGTAAAGCACAGAGTGCCATCAGAGACAGAATGAGCATTGGGAAAGGTCTGGGTCCCAGGGGTTCATAAGTGTATTCGCTCTGAATTCCCCAACCAATGACTATCCCAATGGTACAGAGTACTAACCAGATAGTAGCAAAGATACGATCGCTCATGATGATGACTCTGTTATTTGGCTAAGCCAAAAGCTCTGGCTTGTTCACGATATTGTTCAACCTGTTTTTTCACATAGCGGTCCAATTCTTTGCCGGTCATGTTGAACTCGAACAACCCACGGATATCGCGTTGTTTTTTAAAAGCATCTGTTTGTTGTAGTTTATTAAAAGTGTCAACCCACCATTGATACTCTTCGTCAGAAACTTTTGGTCCCATGTAAAATCCGCGAATAATCGGCCATACCAGGTCATAACCTTGCTCTTTGGCAGTAGGAATATTGGCTAAATCACCATCCAGTCGTTTATCTGCATAAACAGCCAGAACCCGGATTTTGTCTCCATTCAGGTAAGGTACCATCTCGCTTAGATCACCGGAAACCGCCTGAATATGATTACCCAGCAGGGCGGTGATAGGTTCACCACCTCCCTCAAATGCGACATAACGCATCTTGTGAGGATCAATTCCAACCTCTTTTGCCAGCAGTGCGGTTTTCATCCAGTCCTGACTACCGATAGAAGCGCCAGCACCAAATACAATGCTGTTGGGATTATCCTTAAAAGCATTCATCAAATCATTCAGGGTACGGTAAGGTGAATCGGCCCGGACAGCGATCATCCCATAATCAGTACCAACACTTGCCAGCCAGCGAACATCGTTAACGTTATAGCGACCAAATTTTCCCTGAGACAAATTGAGTAGAGAGCCGCCAGAGAAGGCGACAATGGTTCCCGCTTCAGTGGGTCGTTGTGCGACGATAGCATTGTAAGCGACAGCGCCAACACCACCGGGCATAAAAGTGACACGCATAGGCTTGCTGATCTCTTTCGTATCCAGCAGTGAAACTTGGACCAGCTTGCAGGTCAGGTCGAACCCGCCCCCCGGTTTTGCAGGCGCAATACATTCGGTCCGGTTAGGTGCACTGGCAGCAAAAACACTGCTTGCGCTAAATAGTAAAGCGGTTGCCGCTAACATCTTGATCGTTATAATTTTCATTTATTTGCTCTCATCAATACCCGTGTAAGATATTATAATCACTACAAACAGACCTGGTTGACTCAATTAGTAATAACAAAACCTTTCATTTACCTTTCATTAACAAGAAAAGTTGTTGATATGTGATTTCAATCGCTTAAATTTGCGTAGTGTTTCGCATTAATGAGTTTACAAATGGTTACAGACTTCCTTTTTTGTTTTGGTTTGTTGTAAGTTTTTCGTAGTTTTGATGTTGCTCTGTTTTACTCGCGGTAACTTTACATTCGACTAAGGAGGTATCATGCAAATGGTAATTATTTATTTATGCAATGTGTCAAATTAAATGGAAAATTTATTGAATATAATCAGACTTTATCTTGAGGAAATCTGAATTGAGGAAATGATGAGAAAATTGATTCTTTGTAGTGCTATGGGCAGTGCTATGGCTTTTGCTTTGGTGGGATGTAAAACAGAACTCAGTACTTCAGTATCTGTTAACCAACTGTTATCTGAACAAGTTAAAACGGTGACATCTGATTTGTTAGTTGAAGTCAGTGCTTGTGGTGATTATAAAGATTCCAGACAACCATCAAAATCTTTGTTAGACACTCAGGAAAAAGTACCGGCTATTTTTTCCAATGCGGAATACGTGGAATGTTTCAGAAAAAGTATGGATTCGTTTGCTCACTTTAAAGTTCCTGTGAGCGTAGGGAATTCAAGTATCACTGGTTCTACTAAGGGTATTCATCTTTACGGTAATGGTGCAGATATCTTGGTGATAAGCGTACCAAAAGAGATGAAGAAGAAAATTAACCAGATAGATAGTTCAATGGCATCAAAGACCAAAATCTCAATTAATATTAAGAATGATACCAATGAAGTTTTAAAAATGACGGGTTTATCTGCATTTCTTAATGATAAAGAGCCGATGGTGATATCGAATTTTAGTTTAAAAGTAGGCAGTGAAATAAAACTCACTTTGTCTAATGTCTCTGTGGCATCTGCATTGGATGAACGTTTTGATTTTACTCCTGTACTCATGGCAATATATGAGTAAATGGAAGCGGTAATAGATATCTATTACTTAATTCGGTATGACAGAATACCCTGTTATTCATAGCGAGGTATTTTGGCATGAAAATGGAATTGAGTCAGTGTCTGACTATTTTTCAGAAAAATAAGTGTGGCGATATAAACTGGAAATATAGTTATGTCTGTAATT
>NZ_JAJAFZ010000061.1:0-27979 GCF_025384895.1 Photorhabdus kayaii | reverse complement strand
TAAATAGAGGGATATAAAGCAGAGAATGATATTAAATTATGGCCTACTATAACATAGAGAAACGTCCCCGTACTGATGACACTATTAGGTATCGTTGACAATTGACGTAAGAAGTATCGCAGGTGATTTAAGATAGAACCGTACAATTTGCTATCAAGAATCTTTTGGGGAAAGCCCACCCAGAGTACGTTTACTACTTTAGTATAATTATTTCGGCTTTAAGGGATAAACGGGACCAAAGTCCCATTCCTTTTACTGATATTGAACGTAAGTTAATAACCGCGCCACACGCTACTGCATAACGTTCCAAAGTCTTCATACTTGCGCCAAGACTTCCGAGGTTACCTGATTGTTCCTATTTTCTCCCTCAATTTGACTACACATTGTCCTTCTATCTATATTAGTTCATATCCATATAGGTATAAATCAATGCACAGAATCTCGCGTAATGAAACCTCTTTATTGGGTTGGTAGTAGTAAAAAAGACCTCCAGTCGCTTCCCGATGATGTTCAAGACATTTTTGGTTATGCCCTACATGTTGCACAGACTGGAGGAAAACATTCGCAGGCCAAGCCATTGAAAGGATTTGGTGGTGCCGGTGTATTAGAAGTCGTAGAAGACTATACCCTATGGATTTCAAGATGCATCGCGACGGCAAGGGAGTGAATCCCCGGGAGCATAGGTAACTATGTGACCGGGGTGAACGAGTACAGCCAACAAAGAGGCAACTTGAAAGATAACGGGTATACATTGGTGACACCTACCGGGCGGTATAACTGCTATCTATGTTCTGCATGTATTTCAGAAGAAATCATCGACAGGGATAGCAACACCTAAGCCAGATACGGATAAAATTCGTGAACGATTGAAAATCGCAGAAAACCATGCCAGAGGAACATAATATGAACCACAATATCGAAGTCAGCAGCGGTAACATTTATGCCGATCTTGGTACGGCAGATGCCGAAGAAATGCAAGTCAAAGCACTTTTTCTTGATACAACTTTCACAATAGCCCAATCTTCTGTGCTATTTTTTACCTGCCGTAGAAATACTTAAACCCGGCTCCTGTCAACAACTCTGTTTACAAAAGATAATCAACAATTAAGAATTAAGAATTAAGAATTAAGAATTAAGAATTAAGAATTAAGAATTAAGAATTAAGTTTAAAATCGGATATCCCCAAAAAATCAAACAAGTCAATTTTTTGGGGAGAGTAGATTGAAAAATTGCGTTTATTTATCCCTCTGGTTTTTCCGGCCAATCAATATCCATTGCCTGTGAAACATCTATCCGATTCAGTATTACCCTATATTCTTTCCATGCCAATAAAGCTATTTCCTCTTCCTCAGTCGCAATACCTAAATCAACAGCATCTTGCAATGGTGAAATTTGATTTGTTGCCTCAGCGATGAGTTGTTGTTTTTGGAGTTCAGCATATTGCCGTAATTCATCTTTCGTTGGCGGAGGAATATCTGCCCATTCCGGCAAACCGTTTTTATTTGCTACACGGTGTTTTCCTTCTGGCGCATTATTAGCAGCATATTCCTGATAAATATCATTACTGACTTCTATAATATCATCCGGCAGTGAACCAGCAGCAATATAATTTTGTTTCAATTCTACCGGATAGAAAGCATTTGTTTTTGCACTGTAATAATACATAATTAATATCCTATCGCTATCCAAAAGAATGGGCTATCCCATTTGGCATTTACCCAAGAATTTAATAAATCGAAAGATGAATTATCAATTACATTTACATAGCCAACAGATGCCCCCATAAAACCCATTTTACTTTGAATAGCATTAATATTGACGGCGTAATGCGTATTGGAAAAACTAATTGGTAATTGAATACGTTCTATATAGCCAGCATCAATGACCTTAGTACGCCCCCATTGATAGATAACGCCTGTATCTCCACATCTCCACCAACCATTAATCGCTTTACTGGCACTATTCCTATTACCTTTGGCATTAACTTCATTGTCTACTTCTTCTTTTGTGTATACCCCGATATCCACGGCATCCAGATCAATATCCGCAGACAACTCCTTACCATTCACCTGCCGGATATTAGGCACTCTGCTATTAATACTTTCACTTAACGAAGTTATCATGTCCTGGACAAGCTTTTGTGTGACTGCCAGAGTATTACTATCACCAAGTACATCTGTAAGTTGAATAACACCTTTTTGTGTTAATGAAGCACTTGGAATCTCGGTTAAAGCTTTTTGCTCTAAAGCGATATTTAATTGGGTGGTGAGCTTGTCTATATCGCCATCATCCAAAACATCATCACTACATTGTGTAGAGATAAAATTAGCCACCACCGATGATATCGTTGACGACTGACGCAAAACCTTATTTAATAAACCAATGGAAATAATATTAGGGGGAATTCCCGTATTCAATTCCTGACTTTCTTCATATTCTCCTTGAGAAACAACATTAGCATCCTGACTAATAGAAAAAGCTTTAAAGTCATTTTTATTACTCATGAGTTCTCCTTAAGGAAAAAACTTATTTTTTCATTAAATAAAACTTTGAATTAATGAAAATCAAAATATCTACTTGATCATCGTATATAATTTTTAGATCGCTTTTCAATAATAGCCTTTTTCTGATAAAGAATGATGAAATATTTTTATAACTTAGAGAAATTAATTATTTTCTTATAGTTGATGCCGTTAATAGATCAATACCTGAAGCCAAATTTATACCTAAACTATTCATTTACATTCAGCATCCGAAAGTCCCTCTATTTGAACCATTCCCCAAAAATTCAGGTAAGCAGAGAAAATAAGCCACCATGTTTTAATCTGAGTTTTGTGATGCTCCTCTCACAACAAAAAACCGACAGTTCCAATAGGATCGATCAGCTTATAAAAACATTATTGAGGATTTATTAGCTTGAATTATTCAGAATAGGTCTATTCTTAATATGTGGACAAACTCTATTGTCAATACTTATTAAACCTACTAAGTAAGGGAAAATTATATGCCATCAAGAAGAGACGTCATAGTTGGAGGATTAAGTCTTGCTGCTGCCAGTACACTATCCGCTGCATCCTCAGCCAACGCCGCAACTGCTAACATAAAACCGACAAGAGCCTATAAAACAAATAGTGCAGAAAAATCCCTTGATATTATTAATCTTTATGACTTGGAAGAAGAAGCGCGTAAATTGATTCCAGCCCCCCAATTTGGCTATATCAGCAGCGGTTCAGGTGATGAATGGACTCTACGTGAAAACACCAGAGCCTTTGACGATTTCCAAATTATTCCCCGCTATCTCGCAGGAGTAAAAGAGCCTGACACAACAACCGAATTGCTCGGCAGTAAAGTGGATATGCCTATTTTCATTCCCCCAATGGCAGCACATGGGCTATCTCATACTACCGCTGAATTGGGAACAGCGAGAGGCGCTGCCGCTGCCGGTACCCTGTTTACTGCACAAACTCTATCTAATTCACCTCTTGAAGAGATAGCGAAAGTGAGTAATGGCCCCAAATGGTTCCAAATTTATTTTACCAAAGATATGGGCATTACCCGCGAAATGATACGCCGAGCCAAAGCGATGGGGGCAACCGCAATCGTCTTTACGGTCGATTTAGAGTGGAGTGGTAATAGAGAAACCGATAAACGTAATAAATTTGTCTTCCCACATTCATTACCATTTCCTAATATTCCAGGCGTTCCCGCAGGAGCAACCTTATCAGAGATTACAACGCTATTTAAACGGGATCTTGATTTTAATGACCTCGAATTCCTCGCCAAAGAATCAGGTCTTCCAATCATCGTGAAAGGCATTCAATCTGCCGAAAATGCTAAAGAGTGTATTAATCACGGTGCCGCAGCGATTCAAGTTTCTAATCACGGTGGCCGGCAGTTGGATACTGTCCCGGCAGCAATTGCTTCATTACCGCACATTATTGAAGCTGTTGGATCTAAAATTCCAGTCTATCTAGACGGAGGCATCCGCCGTGGTACCCATGTGTTTAAAGCGCTCGCATTGGGTGCCAAAGCTGTCGCTATCGGTAGGCCCATTTTGTATGCGCTGGCATTGGGTGGAGCGCCAGGCGTAACTTCCATTTTAAACCTGCTGAAGGATGAGCTGAAACTTAGCATGAAGCTGGCAGGATGTGCAGCCATTAAGGATATAGAGAGAAAATTTATTAGTTTGATTTAACCCATTAACTAATAAAGCAAATATTGGCCCCGTTTCATTTGAAACAGGTGATTTCAGGAAACGGGGTAAATTATGTTACCTTTAGAAATAATAGATACCATAATGAAAAAATCCGTTCTCTCACTTTACACCATTATTTCCTATTATTAATTATCGGCTTCCCCTTGAAATGTTCTTCAAGGGGAAATGTTTCATGTAAATATTAATGGAGTACACGAGACGCTGGCAGCTCAGTAATATCAAATTCATAACTTTGTTGTTCTTCCATGTTACTGCGTAAAACATCTTCTACTAATGCAGAAAAACCTGTCATCATCTGCCTTTCCATAATAACGCCTTTTGGTTCAGGCCACGGCAAACTAGCAATTGGCCAGTCGCAATGTGACTTATAATAATTAAATTGTTCCAGCCGCTCTTTAGACCGATCAAAATCATTACTCCAGTAAGCATTGCCTAGCCGAAAGTTTGTATAAAACTCATCAAAACTACCGAAGATTTCATAAATATAATCAGCGGTTTTCAGCATATTTTTCCATGCGACTTCTTCACTGATATAACTGGCACAAAAACAGTTACGACTTAAAACAATTGCAAGCCACAAATCAAATCCCCACACTAATGCTGGAGGGCGTTCATTAATAGGTTTGGCACATTTATGAATATAGTCAGGTGTTACTTCAACTAATTTGGCAAGCACTTTAAACATTTTCCCATCACTAAGAGCAGCATCAATAGCAAAATGTTTTGAATGTACCCCCTCCCACAAACCTGTTAGCATTTTCATATACCCTTCTTCATCAAGAATTCCCCAGTCGCTGTATAATTGGGATTGATGTTCCTGAGTCGGAGATAATGGAAGCAGACAGTAACGATAGCTATCATGGGCAACCCGTGACTGTAGAGGATAATGCTCTAGAGTTTCACTCCAAAAACCTAGCCAATAGTCACTAACAATATTTAGTCGTAATACCTGACGCTTATCTTCTGGTAAAAGAGATAAACCTGCTTGTTGATAATAACGCCGTTGTTCCCATTCTGGGCGCTTAACAATACGATAAATAATAACCGAGAGTAACATTACGCCAAATAATGCTATACCGCCTACTTGTGCCAGAAGTAAATAGTCCGTATCAGGGACAGATACATTACCTATTATAAATAAAACAATTGCTACAGATAATACAATACCCAAACATACTGCAATTACAAATAAAATATTAATCAACGTATATAATGCACTTAGAAAAGGCAACTTTCTTTTTTCAGAGATAATATGCTTCATTACCTGATAGCCTTTAACGGGGAACTGTCTATAATGAGGCTGATTTTGTAAAAGCTCTTTCATCACAAATGCTTCCTTTCCGAAAATTATCTGTCATATACGATAATTCTTGTCTGTATTATCATAAACTTCAAGAAAACATTATTTTTGCTACTGAGTACCAATTTAGCCAAATTAACTCCATCAGGGGACAATCACAATGAACTTTTCTGGATAATATTTTCTATTGAAGAAACATGATAACATTACAATATTATCATCGTACTGGTTGTAAGAGGCGTAATGAAATTGATTAATCAAAAAAAGTTACTGGAACAGGCCGAAGTTATTTGCCAGGCTCGTGGAGTCCGCTTTACTCCGCAGCGGCTTGAGGTTCTGCGTCTCATTTCAGAGCAACCCGGGGCAATCAGTGCTTATGATTTACTGGATTTGCTACGGGAAGCAGAACCACAGGCCAAACCACCTACCATATATCGGGCACTGGAATTTCTGTTGGAACAGGGGTTTATTCATAAAATAGAATCCACCAACAGTTATGTCCTATGTCACCATATTGAACAGCCAAGCCACACTTCAGCAATGTTTATTTGTGACCGTTGTGGTTCTGTTACAGAGCGAGATGGTGGAACCGTTGAATCCGCCATCCAACAGTTAGCAAAAACAGCCGGGTTCAGTTTACGCCATACCATCATCGAAGCGCATGGCTTATGTTCACCTTGTGAAGAGATCGAATCCTGTATTAAACGAGATGAGTGCCAGCATGACCACAGAATTGAAGGAAGTAAAAAGAAATAGATATACCCGTCATCTTTCAAGTTGCCTCTTTGTTGGCTGCACTCACTCACCCCGGTCACATCGTTCGCTATGCTCCCGGGGATTCGCTCCCTTGCCATCGCGAAGCATCTTGAAATTCATGAGGTATAGTAAGTAGATACTTACTTTTGGTACAGAGTCAGACTGAAATAAACAACCGCAGAATCACGTTTAAGATAATTACAACGATAAATTCAACAACATGATTCTGTCGGAATATTGCAATTCTTTAACAATTCCAAAAACAACAACTTGATATTTTACTATCAGGACCAGTTGGCGTTACGAATCACCCCAACCGCCAATCCTTCAATTGTCAGGCTCTGCTCACGCAAATCCACCACAATTGGCTTAAATTCGGGGTTTTCTGCCAACAATTCAACTTTATTTCCAGTCTGTTTAAAACGTTTTACCGTTACTTCATCTTCAATGCGGGCAACAATAATCTGCCCATTACGAACATCTTGTGTTTTATGCACAGCCAGCAGATCACCATCCATAATCCCAACATCTTTCATAGACATTCCGCTGACCCGCAACAGGAAATCTGCACTTGGCTTAAACAATGCAGGATCAACCTGATAATGACTTTCAATATGCTCCTGTGCCAACAGTGGTTCACCTGCGGCTACACGGCCAATTAACGGTAAACCAGATTCTTCCAACAGCAAACGGATTCCCCTAGATGCCCCTGCAACAATCTCTATCACCCCTTTACGAGCCAATGCTTTTAAATGCTCTTCAGCCGCATTAGGTGAACGAAAGCCAAGACGTGCTGCAATTTCAGCACGCGTTGGCGGCATACCTGTTTGCGAAATATGGTCACGCACCAAGTCATAAACTTGCTGCTGCCTTGCGGTAAGTGCTTTCATTTCGTCCCCTGTTTGTTTATACAGTCAATATGTAAGTATATACAGCTAAATAACGATTGGGAACCTACTAAGGCAGAAAATCAGCCAATTATAATATAATACCTAATTATTAAACCAAATCAGACCATAAAATAGCGCCAAAGGATGGTTCCCCAGACAATTAATGACAGCATCATCGTCAGAAAGACAGCCGCCGATCCCATATCTTTCGCACGACCGGACAATTCATGGAACTCACTGCCAATACGGTCAACAACGGCTTCAATAGCACTATTCAGGATTTCCATAATCAACACCAGCATCACTGAACCAATCAGTAAAATGCGTTCAATAGCGCCGATATCCAGATAAAATGCAACCATCATAGCCAATATCGCTAAAATTATTTCCTGACGGAAAGCCGCTTCATTTTGCCATGTTGCCCTAATACCCTTCACCGAATATACGATTGCTTTAATGATACGGGCCAAGCCCTTGGATTGATTCGCCATAAATTATTCACACCAAAAATAAGGTTATTTGACACTTTCCACTCTTATTATTGTCTTAACACAACAGATCTCAACACCCGTTTCTGGTATGCTGGCAACGTGTTGCTAACAAGAGGCTTCAAGATATTTATGTCAAGTTGGCGTAAAATATATTATAAATTATTGAATTTACCACTAAAAATACTGGTAAAAAGCAAACTTATCCCTACAGATCCGATTACTGAATTGCGGCTCGATACGACACGCCCAATTCTGTACGTACTACCGTATCACTCCAAAGCAGACTTACTGGCATTACGTCAGCAATGTCTTGAGCAGGATCTGCCGGACCCATTAAATTTACTGGAGATTGGTGACACTGAACTTCCCAGCTATGTCTTTATCGATAATGGTCCACGTGTATTCCGCTATTGTGCACCAAAGCAGGAATCCGTAAAAATTTTCCATGATTATCTGGATCTGCATCGCAATAATCCCAATCTGGATATTCAAATGCTGCCAGTTTCTGTCATGTTCGGCCGTTCCCCCGGGCGCGAAGGGCAGAGCACACCACATTTGCGGCTACTCAATGGTATCCAAAAATTCTTTGCTATTCTCTGGCTAGGCCGAGATAGTTTTGTGCGCTTTTCAAACACAGTATCTCTACGCTATATGGCAACTGAGCATGGTACTGACAAGACTATTGCCCATAAGCTGGCTCGTGTGGCACGAATGCACTATTCACGTCAACGCCTGGCAGCCGTTGGCCCACGCCTGCCGGTTCGGCAAGAGCTGTTTAACAAATTGCTGGCTTCAAAAGCAATAGAAAAGTCAGTCTCTGATGAGGCCCGTACCAAGAAAATCTCACATGAGAAAGCCCGACAGAATGCCATTAACATGATGGAAGAGATTGCTGCGAATTTCTCTTATGAAACGTTACGGCTGTCAGGCCGTGTACTAGGTTGGACCTGGAACCGTCTGTATCAAGGGATCAATGTTCACAATGCTGAACGCATCCGCCGTCTGGCACAGGATGGTCACGAACTGGTTTATGCGCCCTGCCACCGTAGCCACATGGATTATTTGCTGCTCTCCTACGTGCTCTACCATCAGGGCTTGGTACCGCCCCATATTGCCGCTGGCATCAACCTAAATTTTTGGCCGGCAGGGCCAATATTCCGCCGCCTTGGTGCATTTTTCATCCGCCGCACATTTAAGGGTAATAAGCTCTACGCCACGATATTCCGGGAATATCTAGGTGAATTATTTGCCCGAGGTTATTCTGTTGAATACTTTATGGAAGGCGGTCGCTCCAGGACAGGTCGCTTACTCGATCCCAAAACGGGTACGCTGTCCATGACGTTACAGGCGCTGTTGAGAGGCGAATCACGCCCAATTACCATTATTCCGATTTATATCGGCTACGAGCATGTGATGGAAGTTGCCACCTATGCCAAAGAGCTGCGTGGTGCAACCAAAGAGAAAGAGGGCTTTTTCCAGATGATACGCGGTTTGCGCAAACTTCGTAATCTGGGGCAAGGCTACGTCAACTTTGGCGAACCCATCCCGTTGATCCAATACCTTAACAACCATGTTCCTAGCTGGCGCGATTCTATTGATCCAATAGAATTCCATCGCCCCGAATGGTTCAATCCGACAGTCAGTCAACTGTCTGAGAAGATTATGGTAAACATCAACAACACAGCGGCGGCTAACGCAATTAACTTGTGTTCCACTGCCCTGCTTTCGTCACGTCAGCGAGCACTCACTCGTGAGCAACTGCTTGAGCAACTGGATTGTTATATACAGCTCATGCACAATGCGCCTTACGCTGCTGATGTCACCGTACCAAAGAAAACCGCGGAGGAGTTGCTAGAACACGCTCTGCAAATGGATAAGTTCGAGGTAGACAAAGACAGCATGGGTGACATTATCATTCTGCCACGTGATCGTGCAGTTTTGATGACCTACTACCGCAACAATATTCAACATCTATTAGTACTGCCATCACTGATTGCCTGCATCGTTATTCATCATCGCCGTATCAGCCGCGAAGCGCTGTTAAGCCAGGTCGCGATCATTTATCCACTCCTTAAAGCCGAGCTGTTTATGCGTTATAGCAAAACAGAGCTGCCAGAAGTGGTTAATACGCTGATCAACGAACTGACCCGCCAGTGCCTTATCTGTAACAAGGAGCATGGCATGCTGGTGCTTAATCCAGCACGTATCCGCCCCCTGCAATTGCTGGCAGCTGGCATCCGTGAAACACTGCAACGTTATGCCATCACACTCTCTTTACTGAACGCCAACCCAGTAATCAGCCGGGGAGTGCTGGAAAAAGAGAGTCGGATGTTAGCGCAACGTTTGTCGGTATTACATGGCATCAACGCACCTGAATTCTTTGATAAGGCGGTATTTACTACGTCGGTCCATACACTGCGTGAAGAAGGTTATATCAGTGACAGTGGTAATGCGATTACGGCAAATACCCAGGAGCTGTATCAGGTATTAGGTGAACTGATGTCACCTGAGATTCGTCTTACTATCGAGAGCGTCAGTTTGCCACCAGAGCATAACGATACCGACGAGAGTACTAAGGAAGGATAATCTTCTTAAATACTGGTGATAATGGTTGTTATTCACATTATCACCAGATGTTTCAGACATAGCTGAAGAAGATGCCAAGGAATAGTACCAGACCAACGTAGTTATTATTGAGGAATGCCTGGAAACAAAGCTCTCTTTCCCGACCAGCGAGCAGTTTCTGCTGATAAATAAATAAAGTGCCCGCAAGCAACAGTGACCAATAGTAGATACCGCCCAGATTCATCATATAACCCACCAGCACCAGCATCAGTAACATAGCGAGTTGCAATAATCCAATAATCAACTTGTCGAAACGACCAAACAGAATGGCGGTGGACTTCACGCCAATTTTTAGATCATCATTTCGATCGATCATCGCATACTGTGTATCATAAATAACTGACCAGAAGATATTAACCAGAAATAACAACCAACACTCTAGTGGTAAGGACTCACTAACTGCCGCAAATCCCATAGGAACAGCCCAACCGTAAGCGGCTCCCAGTACAAACTGAGGAAGATGACTAAACCGTTTAACAAAGGGGTAAAGCCAAGCCAGAGCCAAGCCAACGACTGACAACCAGATAGCCATTTTATTCAGGGTCAGCACCAACCCGAAAGAAACCAGCGCCAGTACGACAAATAGGATCTTGCTCTCTTTCTCGCTGATAGCACCACTCGGCAGGGGACGTGTTTTTGTGCGTTCAACATAACCATCAAATTTTCTGTCAGCAAAATCATTGATTGCACACCCTGCCGCACGCATCAGAAACACACCGACAGTAAAGATCAATAATATGTGCATATCTGGAATCCCTTTCCCAGCTATCCATAAAGCCCAGAAAGTCGGCCACAACAACAATAATGCACCTATAGGTTTATCAATGCGCACTAAACGGCAATAGGCCTGCCATTTACTTTGCGCCATACTTCCCGCCACTTCTGTTTCCCCCTTTTAAATTTTACCTTTTATACACAGGTGATTCAGGTAAAAAGACTTCGGTTAATAATAATGGCTTGCCTGATAACCTCAGCAATGATCGTCTTGCCCAACGGTTGCCCTGCTGCCCTACATGAATATAGTCCCGCGTCAATTTATTACCACTAAAAAGATATCGCCCCAGTGGGACTGTTCCTAAATCAACCAAACTTTCATCAGGACCGGTTAATGTTGCTTCAGGGATTAACGTCCGCCCCAATAGCCAAGGGATATTATCACCACACAGTACGATCTCACGCAGCCAATATCTTTGACCCGTTAGCAAACGCTCACTTTCATCAGAAAGTTGTTCCTCGGTAATAAAACATTCTCTGAATGGTATGATACGAACACAGTTGCAGTATTGCTCAAAACGGCGGGTCATTGAGCCCAACTCCATCAACCAGTCTAAAACCTCATCAGGCAAAACGGGCGAATCTATCGAAAGCCACTGAATAGGCACCATTGTTAATATTGAGTCAGTTGACATACGCTTTTCCATTAGGACAAATTTCTTTCATCCGACAGTACAATTGATAACCGCAGAGAATACCACGTTGCAGGTATACAGAATAAAAAGTTATAACAAATTCTATATACCCTATGGATTTCAAGATGCATCGCGACGGCAAGGGAGTGAATCCCCGGGAGCATAGATAACGATGTGACCGGGGTGAGCGAGTGCAGCCAACAAAGAGGTAACTTGAAAGATGACGGGTATAAATATTGTTGACCCAAAATAAGCGAATTATGATGAATATAATTCGCTCATATCAATTAAGTTTCTGACTCAGAATAAGTGATTAACGCCATGTTTTAAAACGGTTAATCAACCCATTTGTCGAGCTATCGTGGCTGACAACCCTATTATCATCCTTAAGTTCTGGCAAAATACGGTTAGCCAATTGCTTACCCAATTCAACTCCCCACTGGTCAAAAGTAAAGATGTTGAGAATCGCCCCTTGCACAAATATTTTATGTTCATACATGGCAATCAACACCCCCAAGCTAAATGGGGTAATTTCACGTAACAGAATAGAATTAGTCGGGCGATTTCCTTCAAACATTTTAAATGGCGCAACATGTTCAACTTCAACCGCCGTTTTACCACTGGCGACAAATTCAGCATCCACCTGCTCACGAGATTTACCAAAGGCTAATGCTTCTGTCTGAGCAAAAAAGTTAGATAACAATTTGCTGTGATGGTCACTCAATGGGTTATGGCTGATGGCTGGCGCAATAAAATCGCAAGGGATCAGTTTAGTTCCCTGATGGATAAGCTGATAAAACGCGTGCTGACCATTTGTTCCAGGCTCTCCCCAGATGATTGGGCCGGTTTGGTAATCCACTGGATGACCATTGCGATCGACATATTTACCATTGGATTCCATATTGCCTTGCTGAAAATAGGCAGCAAAGCGATGCATGTACTGATCATATGGCAGAATCGCTTCAGTTTCTGCGCCAAAGAAATTGTTGTACCAAATACCAATTAACGCCAGCAATACAGGAATATTCTGCTCAAATGGAGTATTGGCAACATGCTGATCCATTGCATGCGCGCCACTAAGCAATTGTTCAAAATTTTCAAACCCAACAGAGAGTGCGATAGACAAACCGATCGCTGACCACAACGAATAACGGCCGCCAACCCAATCCCAAAACTCAAACATATTTTTGGTATCAATACCAAATTGCTTAACTTCCTGTCCATTTGTGGAAAGCGCCGCAAAATGCTTTGCAATATGCCCTTCATCACCCGCACTTTTTAGGAACCAGTCACGGGCAGAATGAGCATTGGTCATCGTTTCCTGAGTAGTGAACGTCTTGGAAGCAATGAGAAACAGCGTCGTTTCCGGGTTAAGTGCTTTCAAGGTTTCTGCAATATGGGTTCCATCAACATTAGAAACAAAATGCATATTCAAGTGATTCTTATAAGGTTTCAGCGCTTCCGTCACCATATAAGGGCCAAGATCTGAACCACCGATACCGATATTCACCACATCAGTAATCACCCTACCGGTATAACCTTTCCACTCGCCATTAATTACGCGTTCACTGAAATCTTTCATTTTTGCCAACACCGCGTTGACTTGCTGCATAACATCTTCCCCATCAACCACAATCGGGGTGTTGCTACGATTACGTAGCGCAATATGCAATACAGCGCGATCTTCCGTACGGTTAATTTTCTCACCCGAAAACATACCGCGAATCGCCCCGGCAACATCCGTCTCTTTAGCAAGTGCCTGTAATTTTTCTAATGTCTCCGTTGTGATGCGATTTTTTGAAAAATCTACCAGGATCTGGTCATCGAATGTTGCTGAGAACTTAGCAAAACGATTTGGTTCCTGTTCAAACAATTCACGTAGGTGAATATCCTTTATCTGCGCAAAATGTTGTTCTAACGCTTTCCAAGCTGAGGTTTGACTAGGATTGATGTTTTTCATAGCTATGCTCTCTATCAACTGACTGTAATTAATTGGGAGTTAAAGAAAGATTGTAACCTGTAATTCTGTGATTCGAGCCTCTTTTCCTTTAATCGCTGATATTGGTCAAAACGATTAAGTTTTTCTAGTTCCATTTGCCGAAGCGTACAAAAAACAATCGCCCCTCTCTACTATCCTCAATTTATTTTATGATTTTCATCGCGTCATGAAAGATATTGATGTCACTCTTCACTCCATTGACTCAAACCCGTTAACCCGATATTTCTAAAAGACTATCCAGTTAACAGAAGGTTATCGCAATGAGTGCTGTTTCATCCCAATGCCCAGAAATTGGCGGGCATGTAGTCGCAAAATTTGGTGGTACCAGCGTGGCAAATTTCGATGCCATGAATAACAGTGCAGATATCGTACTGGCAAATAAAGCAGTGCGTGTGGTTGTGCTGTCTGCTTCTGCCGGTATAACAAACTTATTAGTTACATTAGCGGAAGGCTGCGATGCAGATAAGCGGGCTGACTACTTGAAACAGATCCACTCCATTCAATACGCAATTATTGATCGTTTGCATGAATCCGATACGATTCGTCAAGAGATTGATCGTCTACTGGAAAATCTTAAAACCCTTGCTAAAGCCGCATCTCTGGCAACCTCTGCGGCTCTGACAGATGAATTAGTCAGCCACGGTGAACTGATGTCCACACGATTGTTTACCGAATTGCTCCGCCAGCGAGGGAAAAATGCCGAATGGTTTGATATACGCAAAGTGATGTATACCGACGATAGTTTTGGCCGTGCAGAACCAAACCATGAACAACTTCAATCGTTGGCAACGGAACATCTCTTACCACATCTGAAAAATAGCCTGGTTGTCACCCAAGGTTTTATTGGTCGTGAAGAGAACGGCCGTACCACTACACTGGGGCGCGGTGGCAGCGATTATACTGCGGCACTCTTGGGAGAAGCCCTTGGCCTGAAACGCGTTGATATCTGGACAGATGTTCCGGGCATTTATACCACTGACCCGCGAGTCGTTCCAACTGCCCAACGAATTGATAAGATTGCCTTTGATGAAGCGGCGGAGATGGCAACCTTTGGCGCCAAAATCCTACATCCGGCAACCCTGTTTCCTGCTATTCGCTGTGGCATTCCAGTATTTGTCGGCTCTAGCAAAAACCCACAGGCCGGCGGTACGCTGGTTTGTGATACCACAGAAGCCCCACCACAGTTCCGCGCTATTACCCTGCGCCAGAAACAGACGTTATTGACACTACACAGCCTGAAAATGCTACACGCACAGGGGTTTTTGGCTGAAATATTTACCATTTTGTCACGCCATAATATCTCAGTGGATTTGATCACCACCTCCGAAGTCAATGTGGCATTAACACTCGACACCACTGGCTCCGCTAGCACAAATGGCAGCCTGCTGACCAATGCATTGATGACGGAGCTTTCGACACTGTGTCGGGTTGAAGTGGAAGAAGATCTGGCGCTGGTGGCAATTATTGGTAATCAGCTTTCTCAAACCAACGGATTAGGAAAAAAGGTTTTTAGTGTGCTGGAAAGATTCAATCTTCGTATGATCAGTCATGGCGCCAGTAACCATAACCTATGCTTGCTTGTTCAAGGTAAAGATGCAGAGCAAATTGTTCAAACGCTTCATCAGCGTTTGTTTGAATAAGTATAATTTTTCAGGTATTTGATATTTCGCTCAGCCAAAAGACTGAGCGGAATCTTATACTACACTGCTACAGCAACCTCATAATAGTAATACTCCCTCTTTCTTCATTTTCTTTAGTACGGAAATGCAGATTCACCGGCAGGATCATGAAAAATTTATTTTAATTTTTCTATCTCTTTTTAAATAGTTTCTGTTGTAAATCCCTGTGTGAATTAGTTAGCATTTTCACTTACACATTTAATTATATTGAGGGATGGAAAATCACAGGGAGATTTTAAAAAAACATTATTTTCTCATTTATTAGGGAAATTATACGTAGAACAATTATATGATCTTGATAAAAAAAGGGCTATCAATTAGTATGCATGA
Organism: Photorhabdus kayaii; assembly: GCF_025384895.1. Taxonomy (NCBI): domain Bacteria; kingdom Pseudomonadati; phylum Pseudomonadota; class Gammaproteobacteria; order Enterobacterales; family Morganellaceae; genus Photorhabdus; species Photorhabdus kayaii. The sequence goes on along the minus strand of NZ_JAJAFZ010000061.1, from coordinate 12,284 downwards.
AGATTAAAACTGAAGCATTGATATTCCATACTGCCTAATAACAATATGAAAAATCAATCAAATGAAATGAGAAACAACAGTGATATTAGCAAGCAAATGTACTTTAGCTTGTGCGGTAGCTATTACGAATATCAATAAATCATACAAATATAATCTTGGTATAAAAGGATCATATATGGAACTTGAACAGCAAGTATTATCGATAGTCAACAAAATTGCCAGAAAAAATGTTGAGTTAGATGATGAACTTTTGAAGAAAAATTTAATAGATTCAATCACTACAGTCGATCTCATCCTGGCATTACAAGAGGAATTCGATTGCTACATATCAGCAACTGATGCTGAATCTATTCTCGAAACCCCTAAATCAATTATCAATTATTTAAACAACTTAAAATGATGTTAAAAAAGATATCTATTAATATTGCGGCGTTATTATTCGCAGCAATTATTTTTTCATCTATTATAGTATTTATAAATAATTTCAACTCGAAAATAGTAGAATACAAATATATTGAAGACGATAGTAAATCGATCAACTATATACCTACTATTACAGATCAACACAATGCCATTGATTTCTCAAAAGAAAAATCACTTGAATATGGATTTAAAAATAATCATGTCATTTTGTTTGGATCTTCTGAATTAACAAACAGAACACATAAATTCATTCCATATGATTTTTTAACAAAAAATTTAAATATTCCCACAATAGGCATTGGTAAAGCGCATTTTGAATTATTAGCAATTTATGGTTATTTATCCGCTTATCAAGAATATTTAAATAAGGATAGTAGAATTGTTATTATTCTATCTCCGGGATGGTTTGAAAAAACAGATCTACTACCACAAGCATACAATTCTCATTTTCCATCCTATATCGCAAATAAACTCGCAAATGATGAAAATGCAAAAAATATATTTTCAAACTATCTCAATGAAAACAAAGATAACTTTGAAAATCTAAATTCTACCCAATTAAAGTTAATTCATAAAGACAATATAATAGCGTCGTCAGTTGCAAACATTTTAGATTATATAGCAGAGGCAAGAATAAATATCAAAAACATAATAACCGACAATCATGCAATTAAAGCTGACAATATTTATGTCCTTCATAAAGATCCTTTAATGAAAAAACAATTTAAAATTGTCAATACCGAAGTTCAATGGCTAGATTTAGCTAATGATGCTAAAAATATTGAACTTAACAATATGAGCAAAGAGACGCAATGGGTAAATAAAAAATACTATGAAAAGTATGTAAAGGATAAAAAAAGTAAAAAAGCTTTTCCTAATGGCATCAATTACAGCAAAGAAATGCATGCTCTTGACAACTTATTAGATTTATTATCGAAATATAATGTAGATGCTCTATTTATTATGCAGCCATTAAACCCTTATGTATACACAGATACAAATAACTTTAATCCCGTTGAAAATATTATATCAGAGAAAATAAAATCTCACGGCATGGGATATTTAAATCTTATTGAAGAGCAATATCAGCCAGGAGTATTAACTGATATTATGCATATGGGGGAATATGGTTGGTTATTAACTGATAAAGCTATTGTGGAACATTTTGCGAAATGAAATATTTTATAAAGGCTTTTTTATTATATCTTTTTCTAATGCTTACCTTATTTTATCATTCTGATTCTATCGTCAATGGTAGCAGTGAAGTTAAAGTAAAATATGAATATCAGCAATTTTAGAATAAAAAAGGCATAAAAAAACATGTTTGCAAATTTTAACTTTTTCATTTATCTATTTTCAGCCTCATTTGTTTTTTCTTTATTTTTTCTATTTTTTAATAAAAAAATAAACTCTAAAATTGCATTAAGTGTACTTTCTATTATTTGCTGGTGTATTATTTTTAGATATAAAATTTATATACCTATAGCATTATCTGTTTATTTCTATTTAATAACTTTAATTTTCAAAAAGAACATAATTAATAAATTAGTATCTTCTCTGCTAATAATTTCACCTTTATTTTTAGTTAAATTAAATTTGGAATTTAGTCATCTACTTAGTGTTATCGGTTTATCCTTTTTTACATTCAGAGCTATAGATGTCATTTTATTCTCTAGCAAGCAACAGAAAATAGTAATTTATGAATATTTTGCCTATTTATTCCTACCATTAGTTTGGCTGGCTGGCCCTATGTATAGATGGAACAGCTTCAAACGTGATTTACTTGAATTACCAGTGCCAGTCTCTTTAGAAAAATGGTTTGCCGGTGCTGGACAAATATTATATGGTGTAGTTCAGAAATTTTTATTCGCCGCCATTATCTATAACGTATTTTTATCTGACTATATTAATAAAGACACGATTGAATCATACTTAGTAGTTGCTATAAGTTATAGTTTTTACTTATATTTTGACTTTGCAGGTTATACTAATATGGCTTGTGGCGCCGGCAAGCTATTTGGAATAAACTTACCTATTAATTTTCATTATCCAATTTTAGCCAAAAATCCACAGGACTTTTGGCGTAGATTTCATATTAGTTTATCTGAATGGTTAAGAGACGTCATCTTTATGCCATTATATAAGATGCTAATGGAGAAAGAATTTTTCAAAAATCATAGACTTTTTGCCCAGAATATCAGTATTTTCATCACATTATTTTGTATGGGTATTTGGAATGGACTAGAACTTAATTACATTATAAGTGGTGCTTTATTTGGTTCTTACTCAGTAATGCATAACTGTTTAATTAATTACACCAGAGATAAAGAAAATATCGCTAATATCCTAAATAAAAAGATCGTCTCTTTCTTTGGCAGACTGATAACGTTAACTTTAATTTGTTTTTCTTTATATATATTTAGTGGATACAGTTTTATAAAATGAAATATCTCAACGAATATAGTGAATCAAACTTTGATTTATTCATTAACGATAGAATCATAGCGCCTTCTCATCCAGACACCCCCGTCATCGTGGGTTCAGATCAAGTCATTTATTGGCGTGATTTATATGATGAAATTAAAAAGTGGCATTCTAAATATTTAGAATTAAATTTAAACCGCAACACGCCTTTGATCTTATACGGACACAAAGAAGCTAATTTTTTAGTTTCAATTTATGCATGTATAACCTATAAAATCCCATTTATTCCAATCGATATAATTTATCCAACACAACGCTTGTTAGAAATTGCATCACTATCCAACACGCCTTATTACTACGATGTGATTAACAATCAATTCAAAACAACAAACGTTGATTATATTGAATTTGATGAAGATCATGTTGCCTATATCATGTTCACATCCGGTAGCACAGGAAAACCTAAAGGCGTAGTCATTGGACGTGAAAGCGTTTATGATCTTATGCGATGGATGTACAATGATTTCAAACTTGGTGAAAAACCTGTTTTCATGAATCAAGCGCTATTTAATTTTGATTTATCCATGTATGAAACATTTGGCACATTGGTATACGGTGGCACATGTATTTGCATTTCTCAAGAAACAACGACTGATTCTGAAAAATTCTATCAAGTTTTAAATCATTATCAACCAACAGTATGGGTTTCCACACCTTCTTTTTCTTATAAGCAATTGCTATCGCAAAATTTTAATTATTCCTTTTTAAAAAATCTAAAACATTTCCTATTTTGTGGCGAAATTCTAAGTAAAAATCTCGTTAAGTATTTAAGGAAAAGATTTCCATCTGCCATTATCTATAATACTTACGGTCCCACAGAAGCTACCGTGGCAACAACAATAATTGAAATTAGCGATCAACATCTCCATTCGGATATGGAATTATTGCCAATTGGAGAGTCAAGATCAGGCTCGACTCTAACATTAGAAAATGACGAGATTGTCATCTCTGGCGCTCATGTTATGAGAAAATATATTGGCGCTAAAACGGAAGATAATAATAGATTGACCATTAATCAACATGGAATAAGAAATTTTCGAACCGGAGATATCGGCAAATTAATTGACAATATCTGGTATTGCTTTGGCAGGAAAGATAACCAAATAAAACTAAATGGCTATCGCATTGAGCTACATGAAATTGAAGAAAGGCTGATGAATCTTCCCATTGTTGATAGTGCTGTTGTTTTGCCATTAAAAAAAGAAGATGGTTCTATTGTTCGCCTGGTTGCTTTCTGTAAATTCAAAACCATTATTGATAAGGAAAATTTAGTTAACCTTCTTAAAAAGAATTTACCCTCCTATATGATACCCAGTGAATTTATCAATATTGATAACTTTCCAGTCACCAATAACAGTAAAGTCGATACAAAATCTTTACTGTCAAGATATAACAATAATGAATGTGAAATTATAAAATAATTAACAAAAATCCGAAAACAGGAAGGAAAATAAGGTATAAACAACCTATAAAGAAAGAAATAATTTTAAATATATATGCTCAGTGAAAATAGGTTCACCATAGAAAACATACCCTATGACAGGTGATCAGCCCAGTATTTTCACCCCAGACTGATCACCTGTTACCTAATATTAAAAAAAGGCTTTTTATAACATTAAATACTGTTGGTCGTTCGCAATGTTGACCATAATGCCTTCATGGCCTTTCCTCTGGGGAAAGCAATATATTCTGGTTCAATTAACGACGGCCGCCAGCTCATTTTATATTGACGTTGCGAAGCAGCAGGATAAACAATACCGCCTTTTGATGACAACCATTTAGCAACTTTATAAAAGATTGCCGAGTCATTGAAATATTCCTCCTCGCCGAACTCCACCAAGGGGGTGAAGCCCAAATGAAGGTAGGAAACTACACCCTCTTTCAGGAAGTCATTAATCGCCGTTTCATTAATAAATTGCATCGTGCCGTCGGGTATATCCGGTTTTTTTCGAGATAGATTATGAAACCATCCCGATGTCTCCCCCCAAGTGTAGCTATAAACAATATATGCCTGAATTTGTTCTCCCTGAGTTGCAATATAGACTCTGTGCTGGCCTGAACTCACTTCCACCGTATTGAAATCAATCACCAATTTTTTCAGGGCCTTAGCGTGTTTTTCTTTCAGCCAAAGCTGATTAATATGTTCTAGTTGTGGTTTAAATCGATAATATTCCTCTTGCGAGCAGATCTCTCGAACGGAAATCCCCGCTCTTCTGGATTTACTGATTTTATTTCTAAGCTGCTGAAACCGTTTGCCTTTCATATCATATCCATCAAGGCTCAATGAATAACTCGCTCCAAGCTGGTTCACAGAAAAGCCATTATTTTTCAACAACACAAAATCACTCTCATCACCGTGCAGAAAAACCGGGAAAGCCCGCTTTTCTCTGGTGAAGTTGAGAAAAGAGTGTAAAAGTGCAGCTCGTTCTTCGCCAGGAGCCAAAATACCGCCTACACACATATGCAGATTTTTGTCCTGAAAGAAACCAATAGCCCCCTTTTGATTAGTAAACCAATATGTTTCACTATTGAACAACAGGCTACTCAACGGGTGCTTTGCATAGCAAAGCACTTTTCTGAGATGGCTGTTGCCAAGAACATCTTGAGCGTTCCCAGTGGCAATAATCTGGGGAGCATCAAGCAACATGCTCATAACGCTCACCTTGATTATTTCGGGAATACTGGACAGGGATGAACCCATGCTTCCTGGCAATATCCCGAATCGCCAATGCATCATTATAATCAATAGATTTACCGATGCTTTGATGAACACTCACCCCTTCAAGCGCCACAGCGATAGTTTCTGATAAACAGGCGAGATTGACCCCCGCAGGTACATCGATCACGTTACAATCGCTATAAACCACTTTCTCAGGCTGATAGACCAATCCCCCCTCGTAAATTTGATGGTTGCCATCACGAATGAAATCGAAAGGTCTGGCCGCATCAAAAACGATGGCAGAATCTTTCAAATAATGTGTATTCAAGAAAGGCTTACCTTCACTTGTTGCCGAAACAATAAAATCAGCCTGACTCAAAGAATGTTCATAACTATCTATCGCTTCCAAACCAAAGGTACCAACGACTTCAAGAACTTGCTGATGTAATATTTGTGCATCTGTCACCCCCGGATTTTGTTTAAAAAGCCATTTTCTCATCTTATCCATGACCGAATCTGGCTGGATAACATCATGAGTCCTTAACACTGCGGAAAGAAGCGCCTTGGTCAGTTCAGAGAGCAATATGCGTGCTTTATTGGGGCGGCTAACCAAGATAATCCGGCCAAAATTATGAGCTAAGCCGATGACTGAAAGCCTGCCTACGGAGCCTCTGGCACCCACTACCGCCAATGTTTGCCGGGATGCATTCTCAATCAACATTGAGCGTATCCCCTCAATCACCGCCACCGCGGTCAGAGAGTTGCCATTAGTCAATATCCGACCCTGCCGATTATTCACCAGGCTATTACCACCATTAGTAATAACCGAGGTATAAGCACCTAAGCCAACGATTTCAGCGCCATTTTTCTCTGCCACATCAAGATATTCCCTCATCAATACCGCCCGTTCTTTCGCTGACAATGCCATCATATCTTCGGGACTAATGGGTGAAAAAATGAGCATACCATTAGCATAGGCCGTTGAACTTTCGACACCAAACTCAATAGCGACATCAGGATTAAAATCGATCGAGGAAACCTGTGTGATCCAATTACCGAGCTGTTTCTGCTGCTCCAGCGTGTAATTCTCCTTTATTGACAAGCAATAAGAATGAGCGAGCTCATTAACCGAAGTGGTATGAATCAAGAAAGCAAATTTCTTACCCTCAATCAATCCAGGAATAGGCGCTTTAATCTGGGCCAAGTTGTTATTTTTTGAAATCGGATAACTCACCGAAGCGGGTGGGAGATCCGCAATAGGTATATCTATCAAGTGTGAAAAAAGAATGTCATATCGTCCATTCTCAACGAGTTGGCATACCTCATCAAAAGCGGTGAAAAACGTCTTAATATCCTCTTTGGAAACGTTAAGCGGTGGCTCAAAACGTACAGAACAAGGGCGAGACATTAACGGCATGGTGAAAAGACCATAATGTTTCAATAAGAAACTACAAATGATATAAGCCAGGCCACCGCTTCTTTGACTGAAATTGATAAATATGTTGGAAGCCGCTTTGCTGTCCTGTATTTCAAGACCACGCATCAACCCAGCCCCGTGCCAGTAAAATTGTTCTGGATATTTAGCAGACAATTGTTCAAGGCATTCATCAACATAACGGCTGACTTCTTGAATATGGGTTAACGCCTTACCATCATCTTTAGTCAGATGCTCGATAACAGCAATCCCCATCGTTGCGGCTAGAACGTTATTGGCAAAAGTGGAGCTATGTTTCCTATCGAACTCGGATAAATAAAACTCATCTGAATATAACATCGCACCAATTGGTGAGATACCTGCCCCCAATGCTTTAGAAAACAGGATAACATCCGGTTTCAAAGCGTAGAGCGTGGCCGCACAAAATGCCCCAAGCCTACCGATACCCGTCTGAACTTCGTCAAATACTGACAATGTGCCATTGTCTTTACACAGTGCCAAAATACTGGACAACGTATCTGGTGGAATCACTTTCATTCCACCTTCTCCTTGCACCGGTTCAATGATAAATGCGGCAAATTCCCGGCTCTCTAGCTTTCTTTTTATTTCATCTAAATCTTCGCTATCAACCTGCTCATATAATTTATCATCGTAAATGAAATCGGCTTTAAACCGATTTGATCCCGTAGCGGATAATGCCGAATAGGTTTTTCCGTGAAAACTGCGATGCAAACTCAGAATACGTTTTCTGCCAGTAAACAGACGGGTAAATTTAATCGCAGCTTCTACTGTTTCAGCACCACTGTTAGTAAAAGTACAGTGGGTATATTTTTCCTTATCTATTTGCTCTGCAAGCATTTCAGCCAATAGACGTACCTTTTTGTGAATATTGGGCTGAAAGAAGATAGGCTCTTTATCTTTAGTGAATCTGTCAATTTCAGCGATAGCGAAATCAGGATTATGTCCAAATGGCAGAGCACCATATTGAGCCAAAAAATCCTTAACAACCCGGCCATCCGATAATGTAAGCTGGTTATCTTGAGCAGACTTAATATCCAGTTCAAGGCCCACAGAGTTCAATAAACTCTCACGATATTGATTAACAAACATAGTTTTCTCTCTTTTTTTTTAGGTGCACAAAGTCATGCTGTAAACAGCATGGAAAAATCCTTGAGTTATAAATAGGTGATTCTAAAAGTAATTAAGTTTGCTGCATGATCTGGTTAATCATTTGGAATTCTCCTATCGGATGAAATTTAAATAACTGTACTGCCAAATAGAAATTCATAATTTCCGGTGTTGTCATTACCTTAATCCCACCGCAACATCGGAATATGAAACTGGCAGTCTCCTCAAGGATATTTTCCAAGGTATAACGTAACGCGAGAATCTTATGGACGGCATTTTCATCCTGGCTAGCATAAAAGGAAATAATCAACATCTGACCGAGAATAACATTAATCTTATAATCAGCTTGGGTCAGGGTATATTTAATTGGGTGCTGTTCTACTACTTTCTCAGGAATAAAACGAGTCAGCCCATCAAGAATTCCAGAATAAGTATTTGCGGCAAAATAATTAAACAGTGATAAACCGCAGGAAAGCAGCATCTGTTGTTCAATCCCTTTATAATGAGAAAGTCGTTTTAATGAAACTTCGGTATCCGAAAATTTAACTTCTTGATTATCACTTTCAGCCATAATCCCCAGTCGCCAGAAAGGAATAACCTTAAAATTCTGATCCGATTTAGAAACCAATACTATCCTCATATCATTATTATTATCAGTATCGCAGACCGATAACACATAATAGTCAGCAATCGAAGATAAGGAACAAGGTTTCTTCGAACCATTAACAAACAACTTTCCCTCTTTAGAATGCATTTTAAGCGATGGTATAAAAATATTCGTTCCAGGCACACCTTCTGCAAAAGCGGAAGCAACCAATGCTTTTGATGCCATAACTTCATTCAATAATACGTTGCTGTCTTCGAATATGTCAGGAAATTTACTGCAAGCCAGTACAATATGATTATGCATTGTTAAGGCAATACCAACAGCGGGAAGCCATGCAGAGGCTTCACGGATAGTATTACCGACTTGATGAAGCCCATCCATATTAGATTGAGCCATCAAACGTAGGCATTGTGAAGCGGCCTCAGAACCCAATAACAATCTTTTCAATCTATCTGGTGTCAAATGTTGGTATTTCCCGCTATTCTTCCTAAGTTCTTCAACAATATTTGTCATTTTTAATTCTCCTTAGCCTATTCAAACAACCTACTGAATAAGGCCAATATCTACACTAAACCCATGTACTTAAGGCGTGACTGCTGCATCCGTTCAACCAAGGAATGAGATAGCTCAAGGCGAGATTCCACCGTAGAATCGGACAACAACATCCCAGGCACTAATTCATAACCTTCAATAAAGCGCAAATGGTTCTGCATACCCCGTTGATAGAACATTTCACGCTCTACAAACAAGTCATCAACAGATACCTGGCTCCATAACGCCAGCCCTTCTTCTATACACTCAAGAGCCGATTGCTTTAGAGAACTATCATTTTCGAGTGCCATCTTGACGATATTTGCACACACTGTCAGATGTCTTAATTCATCAGCATTGGCTCTGGCCTGTGTCTCGGCGGCGACAATATCAAAAGGGCGCCACTTGATTTCGCTGAGTTCTGACGTTGGCGCAAGTACGCCTTCCAGAACAACAGTAATAATTAACACGCCTGCAATATAGTCATTTTTCAACACCACCCACTTATCGAAATAAGTTCTCAATGTTTCCAACATATTGGTCATTTTTCCTCGTAAGAGGCTTTCCATTTTTCCGGCCACATTGTCGATATCCGCAAAACCTATTCTGACCAGATGTTCTCTGAATAATTTAGCATGTCTACCTTCATCAAATATCTGAGTCAGCATATAATCAAAGTTGATATTGTCAGGAGCCTTATCTGCAAGTAACAATAATGCTTTCGTTGCTTCATATTCCGACATCGATTTAAAAGAAAGTTCCCTGATCAGAGACTCCCGTAAATCACCCGGCAAATAGGTTAATTTAGGATCATTGGCATAATAGGTTCTTTTTCTTTGTTCAACACTTATCTGTTCAGTGAACCATTCATCCAAGCCCCAATCTTTTGCCCGCATTTCTACTTCCGATGCCTGTTTAATTAAATTCATAATATAAATTCCTCTCCCAATAAGTTATCTCTCTATACCCGTCATCTTTCAAGCTGCCTCTTTGTTGGCTGCACTCACTCACCCCGGTCACATAGTTATCTATGCTCCCGGGGATTCGTTCCCTTGCCGTCGCGATGCATCTTGAAATCCATAGGGTATATAATGATTTATTTCAATGAATAGTGGGCTGCTTAAATATATTAATAGATAACTTAGGAAAATTCCCCAGTACACCTCGATCCAGGCAGATATGGACAAATAGTGCAATAACGCTGTAATTATCCTTAAAGAACCAGATCCAGAGCAAACTAATCACACTGAGTGTAAATAAATTGTGGCAAATATTATAAATGGTATAAAAAGTTGGAGGAGGAGTTCCTTTTTTATTCAGTAAACTCCAGATCCGCCCTGGGTAATAACCAATAATATCAATCAGAAAAAATAACACAATAAATTGCCACCAATTTATATAACTCTCAAACTGCCAAGTCAGAAATAAACTGATAAAAAATAATCCCAAAAATTCCCAACGCAGAATTTTAAATGTATTAATCATCGCTATTCTCCATCATTTCTTTTTTCATGATTGCAATAATATCTCCTGGCTGTTTAATCCAGGCACTGTGAGGATTACCTTTGAGAGACAAAGTTATTTCCCTAACTTCTGCATTAGGTATAAGACTTGCTAATACTTGAGTAGACTTCAACGGAGCCCAATTATCTCCTTTAAAACAGATATAAATGGCCTTGGATAAATGCTTATTCTCCTTCCCCTTATAAGCACGGACATGATCATAATTTCCCGTACAAGCAGTTTTGGACCAGTCCCGCATTAACCCCTTAGCTTCTCTTATGCCAAAACCAATCTTTTTCCCAGGGAGATAACCATATAACACAGTCAGAATGTTAAAAACAATAGCTGCTGTTATTATCTGTACCCTCCCCATTCCCTGCCAATTCTTATACCACACGTTCCCAGTTGCCACACAAAACAGAGAAAATGGCCTGTCAGTTGAGCAGGCAAAGATCGTCGCAATATGCCCCCCAAGACTGTGACCAAAAATAATAGGAATTTTATTGCTATTTAACTCAATAGCCTTGTCTAACATTGCCGGAAGATAATCCTGCAACAGGTCGGAATAGTTATAGTCATTTTTTCGACTTGGTTTAGGTTGATTGTCTCCATAACCTGGCATATCAGCAGTGACAACCTGAAAACCCTCTTTTACCAGTTGTTGTATTAAAGCGTCATACTTCCTGATTTCCACACCAATAGCAGGTAACAATATAACAACTCTGCCATTACTATCTCCCTGATAAACCTTATAATTACAGAGGAAATTGCCAGCCACTTTAAAATAATTACCGTTAATATTATTTTTCATATCTATATGCCCCCAATAACTACATCACGCCCCAGTGACTGACATTAGCGATAAATCCGCCAAAAAAATTTTATTTTCAATGCAATAAGTATCAAATTCTTGTCCATATCGCCGGGTTATTAGTGATTTTCTAATTTTTTATTAAACAATATAAAAGCCCCTTATACTTTCTTAGTAACAGGCTATAGATAAAGCAAGAAACATATATTATTTTATAAATTATTTGCTGGAAAAATTATTTTACACATTAGAAAAATTTAGTTTAAAATGTAAATCATACCATTTAAATATTAATAAATAAGTTATAAATCAATAATAAAATATCAATTTTAAATGTATTGAATTTACATGAAATAGTATTGATAGAAAGCTATAACCATGTAAAATAACAAGCAGTTAATAGTAATAAGAGATAATCTTAGTTTAAATAACACATAAAAAAAATGAAATTTATTCATGAATCAATTTAAAAATATATTCAAAAAATTATTTCCCAACATTATTTTCACAAATCCGTTTATATTAATTCCTTATATACTTTACATGGCAAAATTATTAATGCTCATGAATTATATCATTACCACTATTTAGTTTATGAAATTAACCAGCCATTCTGTTCTCTTACTCTATGACTGGTTTTATATTAACTTTAATTATATACCCTATGGATTTCAAGATGCATCGCGACGGCAAGGGAGCGAAT